>CADBRK010000277.1 GCA_902797065.1 uncultured Ruminococcus sp. | reverse complement strand
ATAACTCTTCCGTTCCTGAAATCATTTACGTTGAGCATATAATACCCGTCGGAATTTCTCTGAGTGAGCCTGACTCCCGGCCATGATGCATTCTCTTTTATAAAATTGTCATATTCGTCAGATAGATATATATATGCATAAACATCGCTCCAGTTATACGACGAATTGTCAAAATAAACATTCACGTCGGAGTTGTAGTAGACCGCAGCGCCGGTCAGATAGCTGTTTGAGGAGCCTATTGAAATGCTGTCCCACTGCTCGGCAGTGCCGCTGTAATACACTTGTTTCAGGCTTGTGCAGTCAAAAAATGCGTACTCTTCGATACTTGTAACCGTCACGGGAATATCAATTGTTGTTAAGCCCGTGCATTCATATAATGCATAACTTGCAATAGTAGTCAGGCCGTCCGGCAGAGTAAGAGTTTCTATTTGACCGCAGCCGTAGAATGAATCTCCGCCGATCGTTGTAACGGTGTCAGGAATACTGACCGAAGTTCTTCCCGCAGGGCAGGCGATCAGCTCGGTAACCGCTTTGTTATACAGAACTCCGTCCACGGAAGCGAAGTCTTTGTTTCCGGTATCTACATAGATGCTTTGCATGCTTGTACAGCATGAGAGCGCACCCCATCCGATAAAAGAAACGCTTGCCGGAAGGTTTAGGCTTTCCAGACTTGTGCATCTTCGGAATGCAAATCTGCCGATAGATGTAACACCTGTAGGTATATTGACTTTGATTATACTTTTGCAGTCTTCAAACGCTCCTTCACCGATTTCGGTAACGGCGTTGCCGTCGATTGTATCGGGAATTGTGATCGTCGAACTGCTGCCGCTGTATCCGGTAATGGTTACCGTATTATCGCCGCCGACTTGATATGAAAAATCGCCGTAAGTTTCTTTACTTAACTGTCCGGCTGCTGCGCCTACCGTATTCAAGTCGATCTCCGCCGCCTGAGCCGGCAGCACGAAAACCGATGTTATCATCAGTATGGCGAGCAAAAAAGATAAAGCTTTCTTTGCCTTCATAGCTGTATTCCTCCTTGCAGTTTGTGTTTGGTAAACTGTTATTTTTCTTAATTATAACAAATATTATGTAACAAGTAAAGTAATTTACCGAATGATTGTGATTTTTTTAGGGCAAAACGGACAGTCAAACGACTGTCCGCAATAGTTGTAGGTTATGATTTTTCGATGGGGAACTTTGTCAGCAGATTAATTGTGTAACGCTGTATATACATAGCGTCTGCGCTGGTTATGTCGCCTTTGCCGTCAACGTTGCCGTTGATGATCTGCTCTTCGTTGAGCTTCTCAAGGTTGATCGTATATCTCTGAGCGAGCAAGGCGTCCTTGGCGGTAACCTTGCCGTCGAGGTTTATATCGCCGTACTTGGGCTGAGGTTTGTCGGGTATATCCGGCGTAGAGGGAATATCCGGCGTAGAAGGCGTATCGGGTGTACTCTTTTCGTCGGGAATGCTGAAATCATCATCGGGGTTGAAGTGTATCACAGCCGACTCAAGGAAACCGACTTTGGAATCGTTCCTGATGCTGTTCCATCTTGCTTCGTTTCCACCGTAATAAACGTCTTTCAGATTCCTGCACGACTCAAACACGTTTGCGTCTATTTTTGTTACGCTCATGGGTATCGTCACGGAAGCCAGATTTCGGCAGCCGCTGAATGTCTTTTCTTCGATCTCCGTGATACCGTCGGGAAGAACGATCTCCGTCAGGTTCTCGCATTTGAAGAAAGCGCTTCTGCCTATTTCTTTTACGCTGTTCGGAATGGTAATCCTTGTTAAGTTTTTGCAGTTGCTGAATGCCGAACCGCCGATCTTCTCAACGCTTTCGGAGATCGCAATGCTTGTGAGTGACTGACAGTTATAGAATGCATTGCTCTTTATCTCTGTTACGCTGTCCGGAATAACGATCTCCTCGAGCGAGGTGTAATCGGCAAAAGCATAGTTGCCGATAGTTGTAACGGAGTCGGGAATGTAGACTTTTCTGACCTTGGCTATGCTGTCGTTCTTGTCGTTTGAGCGGCGCTCTATCTTGGTTACGGGCAAGCCCTGAATCTCACTCGGAATGGAGATCACCTCGTCGGTGCCTATATAAAGCTTAGTGCACATTTCGCCGCCTTCTATTCTGTCATAGTCGAAGTCGTCGGGGTTGGTGACGGGCGGTTCGGTGGTTGTGTCTGTAATTGTTTCCGTGTCTGTTTGAGTGATAGTGTCGGTGTCGGTCAGGCTGTCTGTATCATGTTGCAGAGTTACCGTAAGATCGCTCTTTATGCCCGTGATCGTATAGCGATGACCTGCTTTTCCTCGCTTCATACACTTGTCGTAGTCGCCCGCAACATTAATGCCTGCGATAACCGTATCATCGGGTACGTTCGTGATGGTAAATGTGCATTCGCCCGTGCCGCTCTTGTCGTACTCGCCGGTAGCGCCGTTTCTTGACCACGCAATATTCACTGCTGTTTCATCGGGGAGATCGCCGTCATTTGTGTAATATACATTGACGTCCGCTGTAAAAATATTGAATGTAATTTTGTAAGCCTTATCGGAGTGATCTCTCCAATCGGTGTCGGTAGAAGTATCTGTGTTGGTTGAAGTATCGGTATTTGATGTGTCTATATCAGTTAAACTGTCCGTACTTGATTCCGTATCGGTACTTGTATCGGTATCCGTATCGCTCTGAGAATCGGTGTCACTTAAGGAATCGGTATCCGTTATAGTATCGGTATCGGAAAGATCTTCCCGGTAATACTTGATGGAGTGATCTACTTTCAGGTCGCTTCTTATGCCTTTTATCGTGTAGTGATAGTGATCAAGCTGAACAAGCTCGTCATAGTCACCGCTGACCGTAACGTCGGAAATAATATAGCTGTCGGTACTGTTTGCGTCTATCAGGAATGTACATTCGCCTGCGCCTGTCTTATCAAGCTCCCCTGTTGTACCGTTCCTTGACCATGCGACAGTAACATCGTTTTCGTCGGCTTTTGTTTCAATGTTGTTTGTGTAATAAATTCTTACAAGCGCATTGTCCGTATCGTTGAAGGTGATCTTGTATGCCTTGTCGCTGTTGTCTGTGTCGGAATCCGTGTCGCTCGAAGCTGCAGAAACTGTCTTTGAATCCGAGTATGTCTTTCCGTCAAGCTGAACGGTTGCGGTATATTTGATCCTCTCGACTTTGCCGACAGAGTTTGTTATTTCTTCTTTGGTTATTTCCGCATCAATAAGTTCTTTTTTGCTGTCAATGCTGCATGTAAACTCTGCCTTTACATCACTTGTGCTGTTCCACTGCCATACAGGTTCGCCCCATGAGTGACCTGTTGCAGGTATCTTTACATCTTCTGCGTCTACCTTGCCGTCGTTGTTGCGGTCGCTCATCGGAGTCCAGTCCTCGTCTTCGTACATATTGCCGTTGCCGTCGATGTAATATGCAATATGACCGTCCTCTTCGCAGGATGCGTCTATGGCGCGGATCAATGTAAGCGGAGCAGTCAGCGGTTTCATATCTGCTTTGATCTCGACGTCTTCGGCGGGCATGGTAAAGCTTATCGAATCTTCGGAAAGAGTCTTGAACTCTACTTTACCGTCATTTACGATAAAGCCCTTGAACTGACTGCCATCCGGCATACGCGCATAGTTGAGAGATACAACTACTTCTGCGCCGGGTATCGTTTTATCGGCTTCATAATCACTTACGGTTACATCCATGAAGCTTTCTTTTTTGATATTGTACAGCGTAGGTTCAAGATTATTGCTTGACGAGCTTATGGAGCCGTAGCCTACAGCTTTGTGTGCGTCGGGGTTTGTGATGGGGTTATCGGTGTAGATGAGAAGGTGATTGTTATCGTACGCAAGATTGCTGTCGTCAATAAGTATCCAAAGCTCATTGTCCGCAAGACCTGTTATATCCATAGTTTTTGATCTTGCCGAGCTTACAACCAGACTGAATGATTTTTCGGTAGCTCTTGCGGTAAAGCTTGTATCAAACCAGCCGTCACCGTCCATATCTGTCAGTGTATCACCGGGGAATTCTGGTTCCGTGCCGTAGTTATAGCTGTTGTCACCCCATATCCACAAGATAGGAGCCCATGTTTCTGAACCGTTGTGACGGAAATGCAGCTTGATGTTGCGTGATGCGTCGTCGTAGTAATATGTCACGTCTGTATTGCCGTATACAACAGGTATTGTGTTTGACGGCATAGTCTGCGATTCATTGAGCTTGTATCCGAGCATTGACGGCGGATCGCCGAGAGTGATCGTATCGCCTACGACAGCTTTGAATACATCGTCGCTGCGGATGCTCTCCGTTGTGCCTGTTTTCAGATAATGTACGGTTACCGTGCCTGCATTTACACGGATATAATTAACAGTGACTTCTTTGTCCTCAGAGAATGTTCCGGACGTATCGCCGACAACACTGTCGAGGATATAATCGTTGTCATAAACTTCGGGAGCGTAGATGGAATATGATTTGCCCTTGTCGCCCGAAGCCGTATAGCTGTATATTTCTTCGCCTGTCGCCTTGTTTACAAAGCGTACGTTGATATTGCATGTCGGATCGCTGACATTGACAGAGTTGTAAGATGCTTTGTCAACTGCGATTACCATCGAATTTGCGGGAACGGTGAAGCTGCCGTTGGAAACTTCTCCGAGACTCTTCAGGCCTGCCTTTGAACCGTCCGAAAGGATCACCCAATTCTGCTCCTGACCCGACGGCACCTGATAACTGATCGAGTAATCCGACGCGTTTGCGATATAGAGAAGCTTGTTCCACTGACCCGATTTGTTGTTTGTACAGATGCATGCGATCTGATCTTTGCTTGTTATCGGCAGGAAATAGTATTTGTCCGATGAACGGGCGGGAGATGTGAACAGACCGAAATTATTGCGTATCTGTCTTAGTCCTCTGTAATACGAAACTATATCGGAATTGCTCTGAGCAAGGTTCCAGTCGATTTTGTTTATCTCGGGCGGTTTATTGTAGCTGTTGTGATCGCCGCCCTTCGAGCGTCCCATCTCTTCGCCTGCGAGGATAAATGTTGCGCCCTGCGAAACATTGAGTACTGCGCCCGAAAGTTTAGTCTGAGCGGCAAGTTTTTCGTTGCGTGTAAAGTAGCAGTCTGTCATACCCTGTGACGCGCAAAGCTGATCCCAGAGTGTGCGGTTGTCGTGGCACGCCGCATAGCTGACAACCTGAGTTGGCACATTGAAGCTGTCGCCCTTCTCGGCTTTCATGCCTTCGGCAACCTTCCAGTTGTTTGTCTCGTTGCCTGTCTGGATCCAGCCGTCAACGTTGAGGTCGTTGTTGCCTCTGATAGCGTCACGCAGACCGTCGTTAAAGAAGCCGATACGTTCGTCGAGTCCGGGATGATAACCGATGTTTGCCTGTACAAAGGGCTTTTTGTCCCATGTCAGACCCGGATATTCTCCGCCGCCGCCTGTCCAGCCTTCGCCCCACATGGTGATGCGGCTGTCGATCTTATCAAGCTCGCTGCGTATCGCGTTGAGTGTTTCTACATCGTGGAGCGCCATAAGGTCAAATCGGAATCCGTCTATATGATATTCCGTTGCCCAGTTGACGATTGAATCTACCATGAATTTTCTGTACATTCTGCGTTCTGAAGCTGTTTCGTTGCCGCAGCCCGAACCGTTTGAATAAACATAGCTGTCATAGTAGACGGAACCGTCTTCGTTGCGCTCATGCCACATGCGGTAGTAGTATTTCGGTACCGTATAGTTAAAGCATGAATCGGTGCTGTATGTGTGGTTGTAAACAACGTCCATAACAACGGAAATGCCTGCTTCGTGGAGAGCCTGTATCATCTGCTTGCATTCTTTGATACGCACATTACCGTCGTAGGGGTTTGTCGAATATGAACCGTCGGGTACGCTGTAATTCTTCGGATCGTAGCCCCAGTTGAATCTTCCTGCGCTGTCTGTCTCGTCAACGGAACCGAAGTCGTTGAACGGGTTTATCTGAACGGTGGTTACGCCGAGGCTTTTCAGATAGTCCACACATGTGGGCATTCCGCCCTTGCCGTTTACCGTCGTGCCTGTCTGAGTAAAAGCAAGGTATTTGCCTCTGTATTCGTCCTTGACGCCCGAGCTTGGATCATACGAGAAGTCTTTTACATGCACCTCCCAAACAAACGAATCGGTCGGGTTGGCAAGCAGTACATGAGTATCCTGATCCCAGCCTTCGGGGTCGGTGCTGTCGTAATTGACTACCATTGAGCGGTCGCCGTTTACGCCGACAGCATAAGAATAAATATCCTGCGTTTCGTGCGTCTGCGGATTTTTGCCCATAACATCGGGCGTTGTGATCTCATATGTATAGTATGTGTTAACGAGATCGCCTTCTACCGTTACAGACCACACACCCGTAGAGTCGTTTTTAGTCATGGGGTGATCGCCGAGAGATTTTGCGCCTGTCTCGTTGTCGCTGCCTGTGGCATAGCGTTTGAGTGTGATATTTGTTGCAACAGGCGCCCACACACGGAACGTCGTTGAGGTGGGAGAATACTCTGCCCCGAGTTTACCGTCGTATGCGAACGTGGTGTCGAGCCATTCGCATGTAGAGGTGTAGCTGTTTGTTTCTCCCGAATATGCGGGAGCTGTTGCGGCCTGAGCAGGCAGCAAAGTTCCTGCGGCAAGAATGGCCGATAACAGTGATGTGATGATCCTTTTAAGCATATAAGAGCCTCCTTTGTATTGTAGTCTCCTGCCGTAAGATTGACTGCGGCGAGGGGTGAAATCATTACGCTATTATTATAAACCTTTTTTGCGTATATTACAATATTCATTTTTGTTACCGAAAAAAATATTGCTTATTGACAGTTTAAAGCATGATGTTTTGTAGTAAATCACAAGAAAATCCCCCGCAAAAAGCGGGGGAGAGGACAAACGATAGTTTGTGTTATGTATCGGTATTCTTCTCAAACTACATACTTACCTACATCATATTTTGTCGCCGGATTAATGGTAAACCTGAGTATATTCATTGCGTCTTTATTTGTAATCTTTTTGTCCCCGTCTATGTCTGCCGCTGAGAGCTGATCGTCGGAAAGCTTAACGAGATTGATCGTATACTGCTGGATCATCATGCTGTCCTTTGCGGTAACTTTGCCGTCGCGGTTTACGTCTCCGAGTTTAATCCCGGTCGTGTCTGGTGTGTCGGGAGTGTCGGGCGTATCGGTTGTGTCGCGGTTAACTATAAGCTCTATGTCAACCGTGTCCGGCTTTACATCAACATCAAAAACAACTATTTCGTCACCGCTCTCGTCTACGGTGGTTGTTCCGGTCAATTTGATCGAAATACCGTTTGAAGATTCATCTATCTCCGATTCGTCAATAAGCGTTGAGTACTCTGCAACAACATTTCCTGTTTCTTTTTCGGTGACGGTTACGACAATACTGTCACCCGGTTCGGGTACATAATCGGATATAAACTCTTTGGTATTGGGATCATAGACCGCCGTATATGTTAATACTCTGCCGACACATTGTAAGGGAAGACCTGCAGCAGTACTCTCGCTGAGCTTATATACAGTGATCGTTACGGTATAAGCTTGCTCCATCTTATCCGGCATAAAAGCCGAAAAAGTAATATCTCCGCCGCCGTCCCATGTGCTTTCAATGTCATTCCAGCCGGAACAATCCTTATTGTAGTATACGGCTGCTTTGCAGCCGAAGAATGTCGGTTCAAAATCTCCCTGTGAGAATGAATCCGTACCGAAGTCGGGCTTATCGCCTTCAAAATATATTTCCTTCAGATCGGTACAAAAACTAAAAGCTTCGACGTCTATTTTTTCAACACTTTTCGGAATTGTTATGCTTTTCAGGCTGCAGCATGAAGAAAATGCGTATCTTCCTATTTCTTTAACATTGTTTCCGATAGTGACTGTTTCCAGACTGCCGCAGTTGCCGAAAGATACTTCGCCTATTGATTCGATGCTGTCCGGAATTTTTATAGAAGATAATCCGGAGCAGTCATAAAACATTGATTCGGGTATATTGGTAATACCGTACGGCAAGACAGCCGAAGTTAATCCGGTGCATTTCTCGAACGCATGAGTGCCTATAACGGATACACTGTCGGGGATTACCAATGAAGTGATCTTGTTGCAGTTAAAGAATGAAGCATAGCCTATATTTGTTATGCTTTCGGGAAGAGTAAGCGTCGTTAAACCGCTGCAGTCGCAAAATGCATAATCTCCTATGCTTGTTACACTGTCCGGTATTGTTATGCTTGTCAGGTTTTTGCAGCGTTGAAATGCCCCTTTACCGATAGTTGTTACAGTCTTACCGTCTATGGTATCCGGTATCGTCACTTCCGAGGATTTGCCGGTGTATTTTGTGATAGTAACAGTCCCGCTTTCATTTATTGTCCAATCAAAATCTTCTATTGTACGATCAAAATCGTCTGTGTCACTATGATTATAAGACGGAGCAATTGCAGTAAAAGTAACATCGCCGCCGCCGTCCCATGTGCTTTCAATGTCATTCCAGCCGGAACAATCTTGGTGGTAGCTGACAGCAGCTTTGCAGCCGAAGAATGTCGGTTTAAAATCTCCTTGTGAGAATGAAGCTGTGCCGAAGTCGGGCTTATCGCCTTCAAAATATATTTCCTGCAGGTCGGTACAATAGCTAAACGCTTCGACGTCTATTTTTTTAACACTTTTGGGAATCGTAATGCTTTTCAGGCCGTAGCACGAAGAAAATGCGTATCTTCCTATTTCTTTAACATTCTGTCCGATAGTGACCGTTTCCAGACTGCCGCAGTTGCCGAAAGCGCTTTCGCATATTGACTCCGTGCTGTCCGGAATGCTGATCGAAGTTAATCCCGTGCAGTCATAAAACATCGATTCGGGGATATTGGTAATACCGGACGGCAAGACAGCTGAAGTCAATCCGGTACACTTTTCAAACGCATGGTCGCCTATATCGGATACACTGTCGGGGATTACCAATGAAGTGATCTTATTGCAGTTAAAGAATGAAGCATACCCTATATTCGTTACGCTTTCGGGAAGAGTCAGCGACGTTAAACCGCTGCAGTCGCAAAATGCATAATCTCCTATGCCTGTTACGCTGTCGGGTATTGTTATGCTTGTCAGGTTTGTGCAGCGTTGAAATGCCCCATTACCGATAGCAGTCACAGTCTTGCTGTCTATGGTATCCGGTATCGTCACTTCCGACTCATTGCCGGTGTATTTTGTGATAATAACGGCATCGCTCTCGTTTATTATCCAATTATAATTTTTTTTTTT
>CADBRK010000276.1 GCA_902797065.1 uncultured Ruminococcus sp. | reverse complement strand
GTTCAGGTTCCAAATGTTGTAGGGTACTACCTTGAGGACGCTCAGAGCCGAATTAAAGACTGTTCTCTCATTCCGAGGATAAAAGAGTACCGGTACAGCGAGACCGTTGAGGAAAATCGTATCATCTCACAGGATCCCGAAGGCGATAACGGCGAGAGCAGCTACGTAAAGAAAAACTCCGAGGTGTTTCTTGTTGTGTCAAAGGGCAAGGATATGTCAAATTATGTCAAGCTTGAGGACTATACCGGCAGAGATATTAACGATGTTAAGAAAGAGCTTGAAGGCGCAGGATTAAAGGTAGCTTATACGTATGGATATAGTGACAGCTACCCGAAGGACGCCGTAATTTCTCAGGACACCCCCGAGGGTACGTATGTTGAGAAGGGCAAGACGGTAAGCTTCCTTGTCTCGCAGGGCAAAGAGTCGAGTCCCACATCTTCCGATTCGTCGGACGGCAAGCCCGTGTTCCATAATGTAATGGCTTCCTCTACGCTTAAACCCGAACCGGGTTACACTTACGATGTAACAAATGCGCTTCATGACGACAATACTTGCTGGAGCGAGGGTGTAGACGGAGACGGAATAGGTGAATACATAATGATGTACGACAATAACGTGCAGACAGTCAGCGGTTGTCAGATTAAAAACGGATACACAAAAGACAAAACCACATTTAACAATAACAGCCGTATGTCAAAGGTGACGTTTGAGTTCTCGAACGGAGAAACATACACCGCAGATATAGATCCCGACGATATGGGACTTCAGACGATCGAATTCCCGCAGCCTGTAGAAACAACTTATTTGAAGATAATAATTGCCGATACCAAGACAGGCGACAAATACGAAGATACATCAATTACACTTGTAGTGCCGTATTGATAAAAAACAAACCGCAGAGAGAATAAAAATCTTTCTGCGGTTATCTTTTATTTAAATTGTTTTCTGCATGAAGATTATCGTCATGCCGTTTTTTATGTCGTATGTTTCGCCTGTCGGTATAAACCCGAGGCGTTCGTACATTCCGACAAGGTAATCCTCCTGCATGATAGTGTCAAGCTCCCATATGCGTACATCGGGATACAGCGTTTCTGCAATTCTCATAGCGGCAGAGGCGTATCCGCAGTCTCTGAAATCGGGCATGATGAAAACAGGAGAAACACGGCAGCTTTCGCCTTTGTTTACGATCCTTATCGCACCCACCGTTTTTTCATTGTACTCTATATAATAAAAGTCGGAGGTGCTTATTTTGCGTTGTATCGTTTCAAGCGATTCACAGGCAGGGGAGGTATCGTAGTCCTTGTATTTGCGGAGAAGCTCCGAGAAAGCAGTCTCCTGCATTTGTCTGAGACGCTCTGCGTCTGCAATATCTATTTTTTTCAGTTCTATCATTTTGCCATAAAGAATATTCCGAGAGTTCCTGCACCGCAATGACTTGTGATGGTACAGCTTGCGCGTGTAATGTAGATATTCTCGAAAATGTCTGCTTCGTTGATTATATCGTAAACCAGATCAACAATTTCCTGCGGTACGTCGGTATACTCTATGCATATCCTCCTGGTGTCAAATGAGGAAAACTGCGAAAGCTTTTCCCGAACGTATTCTGCGATGATCTTGTCAAACTTTCCTCTGTACTTTCTTCCGACAGTCATCGACGCTCCGTTTGAATTGCTCACTTCGATGCACGGCTTGATGTTGAGAAGGTTTGCTCCGAGCATAGCGAGAGTCGAGCAGCGGCCGCCTGCCCTCAGAAATTCAAGATTATCAATAACAAAACTTGCGCTGATGTGAGGTATCGAGTCTTTAAGCTCTTCCGCTATCTCACCGGCGGAAAGCTCCGTATCACGTATCATATCGTGTGCAATACATGCAAGTATTCCCGAACCGAACCCGAGACTCTGAGAATCCACAGGATAAACTCCGCCGAGATCGTTTGCAGCCATAACACTGTTCTGATGAGTCGATGATATAGACGATCCCAGGCTGATGTGTATGATCTCGTATCCGCTGTCGATATACTTTTTAAAAACCTGAGCGTATTCCCATGAGGTGACAGCAGAGGTTTTCGGAAGCTGTTTTGTCTCGGCATATCGGTTCATAATATCCGACGGGAAGATGTTTACTCCGTCGTCATAGCTTTCGCTGTTATATACAATGTGAAGCGGAATCAGTTCCACTCCGAATTCTTCGCACAATTCGGGGCTGAGATCGCAGGTGCTGTCCGCAGTGATTTTGATTTTTCTTTCCATGATCTGTCTCCTCGCAAATAAATATCGTCTTA
Organism: uncultured Ruminococcus sp.; assembly: GCA_902797065.1. Taxonomy (GTDB): domain Bacteria; phylum Bacillota; class Clostridia; order Oscillospirales; family Acutalibacteraceae; genus RUG592. The sequence goes on along the minus strand of CADBRK010000276.1, from coordinate 4,814 downwards.
TTTGTCCGATTATTGTAATTATAACAAAAAATCTGCTAAAAATCAATAGCAATTTAATTCGTTTGTAAGATAAAACGAATTTGTTATTATTGCTGAAAAATAAAATGAAAAATAAATGTAAATTTACAATAAAACTAATGAATTTGCTGCTTGATTATGTTATAATAATCCATATATGGATTTTTTTCTATATTCAGATTACGGAAAAGAATAATATTCAGGAGGTCATTATATGGGTCAAAAGCTTAACAACCCTGCCCGGAAGGAGCATTACTGGTACAAAGCCTTTCTGCTTGGCTTGTTCCTTTCTGCGGCATTCTTTATACCGTATATTGTAATAGGCCACGGTTATTTCCTTTATTACGGAGACTTTAACGTACAGCAGGTACCTTTCTATCAGATGGTACACGATACGATCAGAGCAGGAAATCTCGGCTGGTCTACAACTACCGATCTCGGTTCAAGCTGGATCGGTTCATATACGTTCTATTTGCTCACAAGCCCGTTTTTCTGGCTGACGCTGCCGTTTCCGAGCGAGTTTGTTCCCTATATGATGGGACCTCTGCTTATCCTGAAATTCGGCACGGCTTCGCTTACGAGTTATATTTATCTCAGAAGATATGTACGAAATAAGAACTACGCTGTTATCGGCGGTATTCTCTACGCTTTTTCGGGCTTTTCCGTCTATAATGTATTCTTTAACCATTTTCACGAGGCTATAGTATTCTTCCCGCTTCTGCTTGCGGCTATAGACGAATACATGGAAACAAAAAGACGCGGAATAGTTGCGCTCGCCGTTTTCTGGGCATGCTTTGTAAACTATTACTTCTTTGTCGGCATGGTTGCGTTTGTTATCATATACTGGTTTATCAAGATGTATATGGACTGCTGGAAAATGAATGCGAAGGAGTTTTTCGCACTGGCATTCGAGGTAGTCGTTGGTTTTGCCGCTACTGCGGTAATGCTTGTTCCTACAGTTCTGTTCGTAACGCAGAATCCCCGTGTAAACGACGCCCCTGTCGGCTGGGGTACGCTGCTTTATGATAATGAACAGAGGTATTTGCATATCATCACCTCGATGTTCTTCCCGCCGGATATTCCGGCAAGACCAAACTTTACACCCGATTCAAACTCGAAGTGGGCTTCTATTGCCGCATGGCTGCCGCTGTTCGGAATGACCGGAGTTATCGGCTTTTTGCAGTCAAAAAGCAAGGGATGGCTCAAAAAATTCCTGCCGTTCCTCCTTATCTCAACGCTTATACCGATACTCAACAGTATTTTCCAGATGTTTGTAATGACCTATTACGCACGCTGGTTCTATATGCTTACGCTTATGCTCTCTCTGGCGACAATAATAGCCATAGAGAATTCAAAAACAAAATGGAAAAAAGCTATAACCATAACCACGGTCATCACAATGGCCATTTCCGTGGGGATAGGTCTTATGCCCAACGGAAAACAGGATACGGACAATACTTTCGAAACACTCGGTCTCGAGAATTACCCCGAAAGATTCTGGATGTATGTTGCGATAGCAATGCTGTCTCTTGCGCTTGTTACTATACTCATCAGTTCTCTTAAAAAGAACAAAAAGGGCTTTTATACAAAGGCTATGGCGTGTCTCGGTGTGATCGCCGTTCTCTATTCCGGTTATTTGATAGGACTTGGAAAAAGTCACAGCTATGATATAGACGGCTTTGTTATCCCTTATGCGCTCAATAACGGTAAAGATATTACCATCGAAGATGATTTCGAGAATATCCGAGTTGATTTCTATGACGCTATGGATAATATGGGTATGTTCTGGCAGCTCCCGAATATTCAGGCTTTCCAGAGCGTAGTTCCGGGATCAATCTATGAATTTTATCCGACTCTCGGCGTATCGAGAGACGTAGGTTCGCGTGCAGATACCGCTCCCTACGCTATACGCAGTCTGTTCTCGGTTAAGTATCTGTTTGACGATGCGACAGACTCGAACGACTTTGCTAATGCCGAGGGCAAGACCAAAATGCCCGGATATAAATATATCGATACTCAGAACGGCTTTAAAATATACGAGAATAAATACTTCCTGCCGTATGGCTTCTATTTCGATAAATATGTGACAGAGGATCAGTATTATTCGTTGGAAGAAGAAAATCGTCATCTGCTTCTCATGAAAGCGATCGTACTCAACGACGAGCAGGCAAAGACATTGGGCAGTATGATGACTCATATCGTAGATGTAAAAACTCTGAAATATGACGAGAAATCATATAAAACAGACTGCAAACAGCTTGCAAATAATGTCTGCTCATCATTCAAGTACGGCAAGAGTTCCTTTGAAGCTGTAATAACTCCTCCTGCCGGTAAAGACAGACTGGTATTTTTCAGCATTCCGTATGAAAACGGCTGGTCTGCGGAAGTAAACGGCGAACCCGTACAGATCGAGAAGGTTGACATCGGCTTTATGGCTGTAAGAGTTTCGGGCGGTGTAACAAGTAATATTTCGTTTAAGTATAAAACACCGGGTCTTGACATAGGAATAATTGTGTCCGGTGTAAGCGTATTCCTTTATCTTGTATACCTGATTATCTGCAAGAAGAAAAACCTGCTCGGACCGAAGCTTAAAATCAAAAAGAGTTATAAGGTTTACGCCGTAGGTTCTGCCGACGAACTCGGCGACAGATACCGTGATCTTGTTGCAGGCAGAAAGCCTATGAAGAAAAAATACAAGATGAGACCGGCAGTACAGCCTGATGCCGTGAATGAACCTGCCGATTCAGCAGCCGAGAATGCCGGGATAGATCAGGCTGAAACAACAGTTACAGCGCCTGCAGATTCGGAAACAACAACGCTTGCCGGGAGTACAGCCGAAAGTCTGATAGAGGGGAAGCCCGACAATAATGAAGCTTCTCGGGACGAGACTGTATCCGGCGACGCTGAATGTCCGGCAGATGATACTCTGAATTCTGTTCCTGCAAAAGAACCGAAAGAGGAGACAAAACCCGGGAATGAGCAGGTTACCTCAAAAAAGAAGTCTAAGAACAAAAAATCAAAAAACATCACACTTGACAAGAAAGACTGATGTGTATATACGGATAGTTTGGAAGGAGTGTCTGTATGAATAAATTCGATGATATGATCGAGTCTTACAGAGAAGAATTTCTTCGTGATCTTAATGAATTATTGTCTGTTCGTTCGGTTTCTGCCGAGGGGGATAAACTCCCCCGGCAGGCGCTGAACCTGATGCTTGAAAAAGCGGAAAGCTACGGGCTTAAAACAAAAAATGTCAATAATATCGCAGGTCATGCAGAGTACGGCGACGGAGAATTGCTTTGCGGTGTTCTTACACACCTTGATGTTGTTCCTGCAAATGCGGAAAACTGGAGCTGCGAACCGTTTGCCCTCACAAGGAAGAACGGACGATTATACGGCCGCGGCGTTGCCGACGATAAGGGCGCAGCGCTGTGTGCTCTGTACTGCCTCAGAATACTAAAGGATTGCGGCGTCACGGGCAACAGAATCAGGGTTATCTTCGGCACATCCGAGGAGATCGGCATGGAGGATATGACTGAGTACTTTTCAAGCGAGCCTGTTCCCGATATGAGCTTTACTCCCGATGCGGAGTACGGCATATGCAAAGGGGAGAAGGGTATTTACCATCTGGAAATATCATCTCGGCATAATCTTAATTCTTGTATTTCCCACTTTGAGTCCGGTACTGCGAACAATGTTGTTCCCGAGTCTGCATATGCAGTGATTAACGGCGGTAAAAACGAAAAAGAGCAGTTGGAAAAAACTGCTTTGTCACAACAGGGCGAGTTTGTAACAGAAAGTGTTACGGACGGCATTCGTGTCACGTCGATCGGTAATGCCGCTCACGCTTGCGAGCCGGAGAAGGGCTTCAACGCAGCGGCTGCACTGGCTGTACTTTTGCGCAGAACTTTCGGCGATGAAACGGTCGGCAGTTTTACAGCATTTATTGCCGATTGTATCGGTTCGGAGACTAACGGTAAGTCTGCGGGCGTCATGATGAGTGATACGGAGTCGGGAGAACTGACGCTTACTTTGTCTCGTGTAAAGATAACAGAAGAAGAAGCCAAAGCTGTTATAGATATTCGTTACCCCGTGACATCATGCGGAGAAACGGTTCTCTCAGGAGTCAGGGAGTCGGCGAAAAAGTACGGTCTTGACGTACGTGTGATCGACGAAGAAAAGCCTTTATTCCTGGATGAAAATTCCGATATTGTGAAGATATTGTCGAAAGCATACCGCAGTGCGACAGGTTCCGAACCCGAACTCTACACAACTGGCGGAGGAACATATGCACGAACACTCGGGGGAAAAGGCGTAGCGTTCGGACCTGTATTTCCCGATGATGATTCGAGAATGCATAACACGGACGAATCACTGAACGAAGAGTATTTCTTCAAGCATTTCGGAATATGTCTCGAAGCAATGAACGAGATGATGAAATTCCGGGATAGATAGGAGTTGAAAAAATGAGTGCTGAAAAATATATAAAAAATGAAGCAAAAACATCGCTCAAAGGCAATTGGATAAAGATCATAACCGCATTGTTTACGGCTACTCTTGTTATCCTTGCCGTTGCTATCGTTGCAGCTTCATCTTTCGATGTTATGGGCGATTATGACGATTTCGGAGCTGCTGCCGCAGAGAACCCCGTAAAACTTGTTTTCTTTGTTTTGTTCCATCTGATTGCGGTTGCGGGACTTCTTCTTCTATCACCGGTGTTTGCAGGCTATGCGAAGATAACAGCTTCTATCGCTGCGGATAAGGAATCCGATATAGGGGATATGTTTTTTTATTTC
>CADBRK010000275.1 GCA_902797065.1 uncultured Ruminococcus sp. | reverse complement strand
TTCATAAAATTTTAATAAACATTTTTTGAATAAATCCCTTGACAAATCACAGGATAAATGTATAATAGTAAATAGATTAGCACTCTACCACTCGGAGTGCTAACGGAGAAACGAGGTGATCGGATGCAGATCGCACAGAGAAAGACCAAAATACTAAAGGCTATTATTGAAGCATATATTAAAAACGGTGAGCCTGTCGGTTCTAAGCTGCTGTGCAGCGAGTTTGATTTCCCTGTTTCGAGTGCAACCGTAAGGAATGAGATGGCGGAGTTATCCGAACTTGGCTTTTTGGTACAGCCCCATACTTCGGCAGGACGCATTCCCTCCGAGCAGGGCTACAGACTGTACGTAAACAGCCTGATGGATAAAAAAACTCTCTCCGGCGAGACAAAGGCTCTGATCTACGATAAGCTTATCAGGGCGAGCGACGACCCCGAAAAGCTGCTTAAAGCGGCGGCAAAAACAATAGCCGATCTCACGCATTCCGCAGTTATTGCGGCTGCACCCTCTGCAAAGGACGCAAGGATACACAGACTCAGATTTGTTCAGACGGGACTTAAAACCGGTATGGCGATACTTATCACATCGGGCGGACTTATCAGAACGGCGCTGTTCAAGTGCGACTATGTTATCACACCCGAGATCGTCAGCGTGTTCGAGTCGATGTTCAACAGGAGCATGGAGGGCGTTCTGATAAAGCGGATCACACCTGCGTTTGTGCAGACACTTGCAGTCGAAATGGGCGACCTTGTGCTGCTTGTGCCGAGCGTGCTTTCCGCTGTGATGACTGCTTGTCATGAGGCGGGCGGTTCACGGATCATAGTCAGAGGAAGAACAAATCTCATAAGCGACGGCAGCATAGATCAGAAGGAGCTTTTACGGTTCGTTCACGACGATGATTCGCTTGAAGCTCTGTCGGAAAAATTCAGCCGCAAAGAAGGTATTTCGATAGGTACGGATACGGGCTTCGACGAACTCGGCGACAGCAGCGTTATCTCGTGCAAATATAATACCGAAGCTTCCGTGTCGGGAAGTATTGCGGCGATCGTACCCATGAGAACGGATTACGCGTACGACAAGGCGGTTATTGAATACACCTGCCGGTGTGTGAGCGATCTTCTCAAAACACTGCTTATGATAGATTAACGAAAGGAATGATATAAATGGAGGATACCCGAAAGGATACCTTGGAGGAAGAAATACCCGTACAGGAGGAAAGAGAAGAGGAAGTTTCGGAAACAACCGATGAGGCGGTAAAAGAAGAGACACAGAAAGAGGCGAAGGCAGAAACGAAGGAAGAAAAGCCCGACGATAAGGTGAAGCAGCTTGAAGCTCAGCTTGCCGCAGAGAAGGAAAAGCTTCTCAGAACTGCAGCCGAGTACGCAAATTTCCGCAGCAGAACAGAGCGTGAAAAGCTTGCTATATACTCAAATGCGGTGTCGGATACGATAAAGGAGCTTTTGCCGATAGCCGACAGCATTGACAGAGCGCTCGATGCTTCAAAGGACGCCCCGGCAGAGTTTAAAAAGGGACTCGAGATGATCTCGAATCAGCTTGCAAAGACGTTCGAAAAGCTTAATATTGCATCTTTCGGAGAAGTCGGAGATACGTTCGATCCCGAACTGCACAACGCTATTTCAAGCGTAGACAGCGACGATATGGAGTCCGATACGATCGCTGTGGTATATCAGAAGGGCTATAAGGTAGGAGATAAGATCATCAGACACTGCATGGTTCAGACAGTAAACTGATGACTTAATAATAAATCAAATAAATACATAATAATAAAAAAGGAGTAATTGATTATGGCTAAGACAATAGGTATAGATTTAGGAACAACAAATTCATGCGTTGCAGTTATCGAGGGCGGCGAGCCGGTAGTTATCGCAAATGCCGAGGGTTCGAGAACTACTCCGTCGGTAGTCGGATTTTCAAAGACAGGCGAACGCCTTGTAGGACAGATCGCAAAGCGTCAGGCAGTATCAAACCCTGCAAAGACGGTAAGCTCCATCAAGAGAGAGATGGGTACAAATTATAAAGTGCATATCGACGACAAGACATACACTCCCGAGCAGATCTCCGCTATGATCCTGCAGAAGCTTAAGGCAGACGCAGAGGCTTATCTCGGAGAAACGGTTCATTCGGCAGTTATCACTGTTCCCGCATACTTTACCGACTCTCAGCGTCAGGCAACAAAGAACGCAGGACAGATCGCAGGACTCGAAGTTAAGAGAATCATCAACGAGCCTACTGCAGCAGCGCTTTCTTACGGTATCGACAAAGAGGACGATCAGAAGGTAATGGTATATGATCTCGGCGGCGGTACGTTCGACGTATCTATCATCGAGATGGGCGAGGGCGTTCAGGAGGTTCTTGCAACTGCCGGCAATAACAGACTCGGCGGCGACGACTTCGACAAGAGAGTTATCGACTGGATGATCGCAGAGTTCAAGAAGGATACGGGCGTTGACCTCAGCAAGGATAAGACGACAATGCAGCGTCTTAAAGAGGCAGCAGAGAAGGCTAAGATAGAGCTTTCGGGCGTTACAAGCGCTTCGATCAACATTCCGTTCATCTGGCAGGATGAGAACGGCCCGATGCACCTTGACCTTACTCTTACAAGAGCAAAGATCGACGAGCTTACCGCAGATCTTGTTCAGAGCACAATGGGTCCGGTAAAGAGCGCTTTGAGCGATTCCGGTCTTACTATCAACGATATTGACAAGGTTCTTATGGTTGGCGGTTCTTCGAGAATCCCCGCTGTAATCAACGCAGTAAAGAGCTTTATCGGCAAAGAGCCGTTCAAGGGCATCAACCCCGATGAGTGCGTTGCTATCGGCGCAGCTATCCAGGCAGGCGTACTCGGCGGCGAAGTTGAAGGACTTCTTCTCCTTGACGTAACTCCGCTGTCGCTCGGTGTTGAGACAATGGGCGGTATCATGACCAAGATCATCGACAGAAACACCACTATCCCGACAAAGAAGAGCCAGATCTTCTCTACGGCTGCCGACAATCAGCCGAGCGTTGAGATCAACGTTCTTCAGGGTGAAAGAGAGTTCGCAAGAGACAACAAGCAGCTCGGCAGATTTATGCTTTCGGGTATTGCTCCCGCACCGAGAGGTATTCCTCAGATCGAAGTAACATTCGACATAGACTCCAACGGTATCGTAAACGTATCCGCTAAGGATCTCGGTACAGGCAAGGAGCAGAAGGTTACGATCACTTCAAACACCAACATGAGCAAAGAGGATATCGAGAAGGCTGTTCAGGAAGCAGAGAAGTACGCTGCAGAGGATAAGAAGCGCAGAGAAGCTGTTGACGCTAAGAACGAAGCAGAGAGCTTTGCTTACAATGCAGAGAAGCTTGTTAAGGAGAACGGCGATAAGATCGACTCCTCCGACAAGACCGAAATAGAGAACAAGGTAGCGGCAGTCAAGAGTGCTATCGCAGCGGATGATACTGATAAGATCAAGGCTGCAAAGGAAGACCTCGAAAAGACAGTTCAGGCAGTATCCACAAAGATGTATCAGGCTGCAGGCGCTGCTCAGCAGGCACAAGCAGATACGGGCGCTGCTAACGGCGCATATACAAAAACCGATTCGGCGGATAACGGCGACGGCAATGTATATGACGCAGATTTTAAGGACGTTGACTGATCTTAAATAATCGAAAAGCCCGAAAGGGTGACGGTCGGGCAGCCGTGTGCAGTTGTAATGACTGCAGCGGCTGCCGCAGTCGTTTCAGCGTAAAGTATTAAGAATACCGGATTGAGAATGTGCAAAAACATCGCAGAAATTAATTATACACTCCCTCCGTAACTTGACGAGGGAGGCAATAAAAGCCGCATGAAATGCGGCAAAAACGAGGCTCCATGTCCGAGGAAGCTGTCAGCTGTGCTGACTGAGGGAGGGTAAAGAGAATGGACGTAAAAGCAGTCTCACCTTTTGACATATGATTTCTTTCACTGTATGGATTCTTGAAATTACAATGTACACCCCGAGTAAAAACCGTATATAGAATGAAACATGACTTCTTAGTCTTTGGTTAAGGGCTTAAAAAAACTGAGCCTTGAACCAAAAACTAAAAACCTATTGCATTTGTTGTCAAAAACGGTTACAATCATATAGGACAAATACAAGTGCAGAAAAGAATAAGATAAATGTGTAAACAGGAGGGATCATCTTGGCAGACAAGAGAGATTATTACGAGGTACTCGGTGTGCAGAAGGGTGCGTCCGAGGACGATATAAAGAAAGCGTTCAGAAAAAAGGCGAAAATGTATCACCCCGATCTTCACCCCGACGATAAAGAGGCGGAGAAGAATTTTAAAGAAGTAAACGAAGCGTACGAGGTTTTATCTGATAAGGATAAGAAAGCAAGATACGATCAGTTCGGTCATGCGGGCGTAGACCCGAGCTACGGCGGAGGCGGTCCGGGAGGTTACAGCGCATATACGGGCGGCTTTGACGTCGATGATATACTCAACAGCTTTTTCGGAGGATTCGGCGGCAGACGCCAGTCAAATCCGAACGCACCGAGACGCGGTACCGACGTCGAAACAGTGTGTACGGTTTCGTTTGAAGAAGCTGCAAAGGGCTGCAAAAAGAAAATATCCTTCCAGCGCATAGAAAACTGCGACGAGTGCGACGGTTCGGGCGCAAGGCGCGGAACAGTGCCGAAAACCTGCCCTGCCTGCGGAGGTTCGGGTCAGGTCAAGGTCAACAGCCGTACGCCGTTCGGAGTTGTTCAGACGACAAGAGCCTGCGAAAACTGCGGCGGCAAGGGAAGAACTATCGACAATCCGTGCCCGCGATGCGACGGTAAGGGCCGTATCAGAAGAACTCAGGAAGAAACCTTTGATATTCCCGCAGGTATAGACGACGGTCAGAGACTGAGCGTCCAGGGCAGAGGTAATGCGGGCATAAATCACGGTCCGGCAGGCGATCTCTACATAGCTGTCAATGTACGTCCTCATCCGATATTTGAGAGAAGAGGCAACGATGTTTACTGCGAACTTCCGCTTACATTTGTACAGGCATGTCTCGGCGCAGAGGTAGTTGTACCGACGCTCGACGGCAAAGTAAGCTATAATATCAAAGAGGGTACGCAGCCCGGCGACAGATTCAGATTAAAGGGCAGAGGAATACCGAGTCTTAACGGCAGGGGCAAGGGCGATCAGTACGTTACCGTTACTGTCGAAGTACCGAAGAACCTCACAAAGCGTCAGAAGGAGCTTCTGATGGAGTTTGACGGAAATTCCTCCGAGAAGAATTACGCAAACAGAAAGGGCTTTTTCAACAAGCTGAAAGAATTGTTCGGCGAGTGATACTATAAAGCAAGGAGATATATGTATGGAATTGATACAGAGTTTTTCCGTTGATCATACACGGATTGTTCCGGGCATTTTTGTCAGCCGTGTGGATAATGTGGGCGGCGGTACGGTCACGACATACGACATCAGGCTCAAAAAGCCAAACCGTGAGCCGGTCATTGATGTTGCTGCGATGCATTCGCTCGAACACATCATAGCTACTTTTCTGCGTAACGACCCCGATTGGAAAGACGAGGTCATTTATTGGGGACCTATGGGGTGCCTGACGGGGTTTTATCTTATTCTCAAAGGCAGCCGTTCGCCGCAGGAGATCTATGACATAGTTTTGAGCGCCTTTAGATCAGTGGAAAAAGCCGAATCTGTTCCCGGCGCTGCACCGGTGAACTGCGGTCATTATTTAATGCACAATCTCGGTATGGCAAAATGGTATGCCGCAGAGTTTTCGGAATATCTCGAAGCTCACCGTGATGATCCCGATATTTTTGAATATCCGAAGGCGCAGCGGCTCGTTACCGACGACGGACAGCATTTTTACGATTCGTGATGAATTAAGTTAATGAAAGGAAAAGC
>CADBRK010000274.1 GCA_902797065.1 uncultured Ruminococcus sp. | reverse complement strand
CTTCATGTTCCATGAGATAATGGGGTAGTGGCACATCACAACGCGCCTGCCGTCATCGACGATCTGCCTGAGCTTATCGACCGACTCAAAGCAGGCAAGTGCGGCTTCGTTTTTTATAATATCAAAGTCGTGGTTTCCGATGATCAGGTGCAGCCTGCCGCAAAGCTTTTTCAGGAATTCCGCTCTGTCTTTCTTGTAGCGATAGAAAACGTCGCCTAAGATGTAGACGTCATCATCGGCTGTTACTTTCGCGTTCCAGCGCTTGATGATCTCGCTCTCCATCTCGTCGATGTCGGAAAACGGGCGTTCGTCAAATCTGATGGCGTTTTTATGACCTATGTGCAGGTCTGAAATGTAATATATCATACGCTTGATCTTCCTTTTTTGTTATACACCATGATACCACAGGCAGAAACGAAAATACAAGGTATAGGGACGGTGTGTGTTTAAGCTCATTCCGGCTAAAATATGTCTTATTTGTGAATATCAACATAGACAAGGTGGACAAAAATTTGATTTATTGATAATATCGCTTAGGCAATAGGTAGAACCGTTTATCTAATGGGTAGAATCCTGTATATAAGGCGGCAGTTGAGGTATCGGATTGATCGAAAAAAATTATTCGTTATTGTATACATATTATTTCATATAAATATCCGAGTGTTATTTATTTATACCAATAGACTGTACAATTAATATAAAAAAATCTGATAATATGAAAAACGTTCTAAAAAATCAGCATTTTTTATATTTTTCTATTTCAGAAATAAAGTGTTGCTAAATTGCTCATTCAACATATTGTATAAAAAATTACAGGCAAAAGCAAATATTTCTACAGAACGCAAAAAAGATGAGAGTTTAGTGCAATTCTTCGGCACCTTGCTTATACAGACGGCTTTCCTAAGATATAGTTTGTCTGCCCATTAGACAAACTAAATGACGCCTTTTCCTAAAAGTTTTCAACATAGAACATACCGCAACTTCCACATAAAGAAACAAATTATTGAGATTATATTGTTTTTTTCAGCCCGGTACGTTATCATAATATTCAAACAGATCCCGATCACACTTAGCCGGCAAAATGTGGAAGACGATTTTGTTAATCTAATGCAAAGGAAGTAATGCAATATGAGTATTGATGATTATATTGAAACCGAGAACGGTAAAGTTATCACGGTGGAAGGCTCGCTTTATGAACTGAAGAAGGCTTCGCCCTTTTCAAGGCTTATCATTAAGAATCAGAAGCAGATGTTCGAGTTATCTGACGGCGACCTGAGAAATGTGTCATATATTGAAAGCGTTATTATTTGGGAGGGCGTATATGAGATTCCCGATAATGCATTCTGTGGATTTAACAGTTTACGTACGATTAAGTTACCGAGTACACTGTGTCAGATTGGAGAAGGTGCATTTGAAGCTTGTACTTCTCTCGAACGTATTGTTATTCCTGACGGGGTAAACGAGATTAATAGAAGAACATTCGAAATGTGTACCAAGCTCAAAGAGGTATACATTCCGGATAGTGTGACTGTCATTCATTTTGAAGTATTCCGCAATTGTACGTCCCTTGAATATATTACAGGCGGCAGAGGGTTGGAATGTGTAGACTTTCTGGCATTTGTTGGGTGCAGTTCTCTGAAGGAGGTTCCGACTCCGCTAAGTCTTACCGAGATAAGTTGTTTATCAAACTTTCAATCCGCTCATTTGTTTGCGGATTTCTTGTGTGAATATAATAAACAGTCTTGTGTTACTGCAGAGGGCGATGTCTGGCAGATAAAAGATGGGGTTAAGGTGATATGCCGGAATGCTCTTTCAAAGGCAGTTGATAAGGTGGTAATACTGCCCGACACAGTCCGAAACATATCGTTATTTGCGTTTAACCGTAAACCTTATGATTGCCTTCCAAAGAGTATGAATAAGCCTAAAGATTATTTCAGGAAGAACTGTAACCATGATTTTCCTATGTCTTTTCTGCTTATTGATACGGTCTGGAAGAACCAGACTGACAACGATGACCTTATTAACATATATCTGTATCACAACGACGAGGCTGCGTGTATGGAAGCGTGCAGAAGGCTGTGGAAAGATCCCGACGGAACACTGCGTGCGATGCTTTCCGCTGCAGCGACGGAGTCTGACAAGCATAAGATGATGCAGCGCATCGGCACATATGCAGCGGCATATCTTCCCGATATATCAAACTCCACCCGCAGCTACTTTTACAAGAGATTACACAAAATCGGCGAAGACAGCGTTTATGATCTTGTTATCAGGCAGCGAATGTACCTGCAGGATATTATACCGGGTGAGGCTATCGACCTTCTGGGAACAAACGGGCTGGAACCGTATTTCATGGAGAAATATCTAAAAAACTCCATTTGTATTTCTAATTTCACTTCGCAGCTTGATAATGTTCGTATGAAGGACGGTTCTATTGCTCCGAGAGAGTTTGTG
>CADBRK010000273.1 GCA_902797065.1 uncultured Ruminococcus sp. | reverse complement strand
CGGTGCTTTGATCTGACTGCTTATTTGTAACAGATCCGAACCATACGCAACGTCAATTCGCCAAAGTATAGTTCACACCTGTATATCAATAGATTTCAAAACAGTACTGCACGCTATGCCGTAATGCAAAGCGGGCAGTCAAATTTTTTATTTGTCGTTATCTTTATACTTATCGGTCAGCAGATCAATTATATTGGTAATCACCTGATCCTCGTTCGTCTTGATTTTCTCTCTCCAACTGTCAAAGGTATCATCGTCTTTGATCGTAGGAACACATAACCCGATAAATCCAAAGTATGAGTCTTTGTTGTAATTTGAAATATAGTGCTTATATGGTTTAAATGTATTCACAATTTCTTTGCCATTCTCATCTATTTCGTTACTGTAAGGGAAGATTATTCCTATACGATTGCAGTTGAGAATAGCTGAATATGAAAGGCATTGTGTCAGATCATCCGGATAACTTGAAAAAACCTTTCCTTCTTGTACTTCATCGTAATGTTTTTTAAATTTTGCATCAATTACGGCATAAGGAGCATCTTCGCCGTTTTCATCTTTTCCGTAAACAACAAAATCTGGTCGTCGGTTCGCAATACCTCCAATAATCTTAACTTCTGCCTGCGAGTCGAGCTTTAATTGCGGAACGCCATTACCGGAGTTTATATCGTCTATCGCTCTTTGAATGAGCTTTTCGAGGTACATCTCCCAGATGTCGGGAACGTAAAACAGTATGGTATTTGAGATAGTTTCGTCAGAGTCCTCGCCAAAAACGGATATCCCTTCACCGGATAGAATACGCAGACATAGCTTTCTCAGGTCTTCGTAATCCTGATATAGCGGCTGCGTGATCGGCATGACCGACCTCGACGCAGCTGTACGGACATTTTCACTGCGCCATGACGGGCAGCCAAATTCTATCGACCTGAGGATCGCGTCGAAATCGCTGTCGGAATCGAGCAGCGACGACACCATTTTTGGGTAAAGCTGCCGCAGCATTTCAAATGTATGCAGGATAAGTCTGTTGATGCTGTTGTCGGCGGTGCGTTCCCTGTAAGAGTACGCTATCTTTCCGTTTGCAAGCCCCATATTGAGCTTGATATGGCGCGCTACATCTATGTGCCCGCGAACGCGATCGTCATTGCGCTCAAACGTCTCGTATTTTTTGTAAGGTCCTGCGGAGTAGGCTTTTTTCAGTTTGTCTTTAAAGAGGTAAATGTAAAGGAAATGGAAGAGATCGTCGTATGTTACGGAAGCACCGAACGGTGCCGTATTGCTGCTGCCGCCGAAGGCATTCATCAGCAGATACGCCATAAAATAATACTTTCCTTCTTTTTCAAAAGGCGTGCGGATATCAATACTTAAGTCAATATCATTATCTATCTCCGTCCATTTGATTCTTCCGACAACGCCTTGCCAGTGCAAGGTTTTTTGAGGTGTTTTTTCGTCTATACCAGCATCATTATGAAAATCAGTGAGAATTCCAATTTGATTTTTTTGTTTTCGTTCTGACTTTAATTCGGTACGCCGAAAAACGCATGATGAATCGTCCCATATTTTTTTATGGAGGTTTATTACCGATTCAAAAATCTTACTCAGTTCAACTTCAAGCAATTGCTTCTCATTTTCCGAAATAGCATTTTGATCGATTTTAACTGATTCTGAATAATCCTGATATGTAACAGAATCCAACTTAAGACTTGTCATCTTACTTCACCGTGTTTTCTACCGTAAAAGCCATTCGGCACGACTGAACAAACTTTTCTACAGAATCCTGATTTTTCCCCCTGCAATACTCTCTGATAAGCGGCGCTATGCTGTTTTCAAACAAGCTCGTAAAGTCTCCGTCAAAGCCGGCGAAATAAGCCGCGCCTATGTGGTAGTCGTCGCTCAGTCCGAGCTTTTTGCCATTATCACCTGAAATAACTCTGTTCAGCGCTTCAAGACTTTTAATGCAGGTACTTACCGTAACATTGTTTACATCTTCATCACTATTTTTATGAAGAATTGATGCCATTGATGCGCTTGCTTCGGCATTAGCGTCCGCTTTTATAAATGCAAAGCGTCGCCTGAGTGCAAAGTCAAAAGCGTCAACGCTGCGGTCAATATCATTCATCGTGCCGATTATGATAACATTGTTGGGAATGAAGAAGCCATCCTTGAAAATGTCTGTCTCTTGTTCCTGTTTATCGTCCTGTTTATCGTCCTGTTTATTGTCCTGTTCGTTCTCGTCTATATCACAATATTTTATCGGCTTTCCATTTTTATCAATGTAATAGGTCGGGAGGTTTTTGTAGGGTGTTTCTACCGTGTCATGCTTCCTCACTTCCTTCCCCACTTCCTTCCCCACTTCATGCGTTCTCTTCGGGTCGTTCATCAGGTACATAAGCTCGCCCAGTATCTTGGAAACATCGCCTCTGTTGATCTCATCAATGATGAAGAAATACTTGTTGCTCTCGTTCTTGTCTTCGGCAGCCTTGCGGCAGAACTTCTTAAACGCTCCGTCCATACGCACAAATGTCGGGTTACCGTCGGGCGTAAGCTGAACCGGGCGCAGACCCTCTACAAAGTCGGTGTAATCATACGTCGGGTGAAACTGCACTACTTCGATTTGCTTTTTCACTTTTTTCACATCATTCACGTATTCCTTGGCAAATTGCTTTGCCGTGAAGGTTTTGCCCGTACCGGGTGCGCCGTGGAGAATTATCTGCTTGATGCCGGCGTTAATCTTTGTTTTCAATTGCTCTTTCATCAAAACTGCATCCATATCTATATCAAACACCTTCTTGAAGTAATCCTTGATTATATCTTTTTCTGACGTAAGTTTTAATAACGCTGTACAGAATTCGATCATGGTACTATTAAGCGTTAAATGGTCATCTGAATCGCCAAAAAGACTTTCACATATTTTTTTATCACTACTAATAGAAAAACCCAATTTTTCAGCTTGTTCAAAGCCAGTTTTTGCTCTTATTCTATATATTGCATTATCAAGATTCTTAAAAGTGATGCTATTGTTTCCTTTATTTGAATCAAATTCCGATTTATAACGCAGTTGCATAACACCTACTGATACATTAAAAAACTTAAGTACATATTTCCCGCCATGCCCACCTGATATCACATTATCGCTAATGTTTTTAAATTCACTTGTTTGTTGATTGTCATCATTATATTTATCTGAAATGCGTTCCAGATACTGCAAGATTGTCAAATTCTTTATAGGTGTATCCATAATACCCCTCCGTAATCAATAATATCAGACACATTATAGCATACCGCATCAAAAAAATCAACACGATATGCTATAATCTTACATGTTGATCGTTATTCTTCCTGCTTTACAGCAAGAAACCCGTTTTCGCCCACATCAAAACCTGTTGTAAATATCATCGGAAATCTTAAAGCAGTTTTCGTTCAGATCAGCGATAAACTCCTCGGAATAGTCATACTCATCGTCATCTTCAAAGCACTCTTCCTCGTAATCCTCGTCCTCCTCGTACTCCTTCTCTTCGCATTCCTCCTCTTCTGCCAGACGTCTGTATCTCTCGCCCTCGTCAAGCTCTTCTTCGGCACAGTCCGGATCGTCCTGCATGCGATCGGAACCTGTGTTTTTGCTCCGGCCGTACTCTTCCGCAAGACTTTCGGCATACAGCATAATAGACCATTCATCCGACTTAATATCGTGAGACGATTTTCTCAGAGGCTCAAGAAAATCTTGGTTGTCCGGGTACAGTCTGAGGTAATTGATAAATCTTACCAAACTGTCTGAATCAAGCAGTTCAACAGCTTTGTCTGCCTTTTCCAAAGCATCGGAGTAATCGGGATATGTATACAGTTTTGGCGAATAGAAACAATTCTCTCTTACATAAGCATATAATATCGAAAGCACAAACTCTCTCGGAGCAATAGAACCGTCCTTCATACGAACATTATCAAGCTGCGAAGTGAAATTAGAAATACAAATGGAGTTTTT
>CADBRK010000272.1 GCA_902797065.1 uncultured Ruminococcus sp. | reverse complement strand
TAGAGCCAACCCATGATCTCTGGATTGATCGCCCTCAGCTTCTCAAATCTGTTGGCCTTCTTCTGGATCGGGTCTGTTTCGTCGTCGTTTACATCGACATCGTGAATAATATCTCTCAGAATATCATTCTTCTTCTCCACCTGAGCAGGTTCGACAAAAAGCAGCTTGCACAGGATAACCGCAGTAACGGCAAATGTGATCGTAGCGGCAATAAGAATGATCTTTCTTACTACTTCGAGAGGCTTATCTCCCGGCATCGGAATAATACCCGACAAAAAGCCCTTCTTTTTCTTTGACTTGTAGTTATTCTGAGCGATCGAGTAATAATCAAAGTGATCGGTTATCTTGCCGCCGACAAGGTTGCCTGTAGTAATACCTCTTGCGGAAGTTGCTTTCTTTGCTCCGGCTATGATCATATCCGCAGTGGACACTTTTGTAAGCGATTCCTTCGGCAGCGCCAGAACCAGCTTATCGGAATAGAGCATAAAGCAGCCTTCGTATCCCTTGCCGAGGTCACCCGTTGACCATATCTCGTTGACAACACGTGATGTCTCCTCGGGTTCTGCATTTTTCTTTGATTTTTTTGATTTCTTCTTTGCTTTCTTCTTTGAAGATTTTTTGTCACGGTCATATTCCGTAGCAAGATCGTCAAGACCGTCTTTATCTTTATATTCCGAAACATCCGAATTCTCGTCGTCTGTATTTGTCTGCTCGGTATGCTTTGGACAAAGTTTTTTGAAAAGCTTGATCGTATCGCACTGAGCCGTACCGTCAAGCGCATTTGCTATTATGATAAGCTGAATGCCCTCGTCTGTCGCATAGCTTTGTCTGAGAGCTTCGAGAAGCTTGACCTTATCTGCTTCGAGGTCTGTTTTATACAGAATTTCTATATCGGCGTCTCTTAGCTGATTAGTAACCGAATTCATCTTCTTATCCAGCGTTTTGGGATTGAAGGACTTGTCTAATACAGAGTATATTTCCGCTTTCAATTCAGATTAACCTCCTGTCTTATTTTAAGCCGCCTAAACTTCGGCATAAGTATACTTATACTATTTTTTCTCTATATAATATATTAATGAAAAAGCCCGAAAAATTCAATAGATAAATTAAATAGAGATATAAAAGGAAAGCCGCAAAAATCTATTGAATACAATTAATTGTGAACTACAGATTAACTATTCTCCTATCTTGGTTACTTTTACGTTCTCTATAGCCTCGTTTATCATATTCTCCCAATCGACTTCCGCCTCGGCTCTCCTCACAAAGTCAAGCTTCGGGCGTGTTCTGGGGTGTCTCGGAGTAAACACCGTACAGCAGTCCTCAAACGGCAGACAAGAAGTCTCGAACGTATTTATCTTGTGCGCTATGGCGATGATCTCCTTTTTATCCATACCGATAAGCGGTCTGAATACAGGCATATCTGCGACCTCGTCGGTGCATGCAAGCGCGCCTATAGTCTGACTTGCAACCTGACCCAGACTTTCGCCCGTTATCAGCGCCTGACAGCCGTTTTGTACTGCAATGCGATCTGATATTTTCATCATGAGCCTTCTCATAATAATAGTGAAAAGCTCTTCGGGACAGCTCTTCTGTATTTCTTCCTGAATTTTCGTAAACGGCACGGTGTACATATTCATTCTGCCCGAATACTCCGACACAAGCTCCAGCAGAGTTTTTACCTTTTCTTCGGCGCGTTCGCTTGTGTACGGCGGACTCGCAAAATGTATGGCTGTAAGCTCAACGCCCCTCTTAGCCATCATATAAGCCGCAACGGGGCTGTCTATGCCGCCGCTGATAAGAATAGCCGCCTTTCCGCCCGAACCTACAGGCAGTCCGCCTGCGCCCTCAACGACGCTTGCGTGTATATATGCGGCATAATCTCTCACCTCGACGGTAACCGTATAGTCGGGGTTATGAACGTCTACAGTGATATTCGGGAATGTATCAGCCAGGAAGCTGCCTACCTGCTTTGATATTTCGGGCGAACCGTAAGGGAATTTCTTATCCGAACGCTTTGACTCTACCTTGAACGAGACATTCTCCTCGAAAATATCCGCAAGGTACTCTGCGGCGCATTTTTTGATCTCCTCAAGCTCCTTCGGCGCAATACACGCTCTCGAATATGCCACTATGCCGAACACCTTGCCGACTGCTTCGGCTGTATCGTCCATATCTATATCATCATCAAGCGGGGTTATCCTGATAGTAGACTGTGACGACACTACCTCGAATCTCCCCAGCGTATGTATTTTCCTTCTGATGTTTTTTATCAGCATATCCTCAAAGACTTTTCTGTTTAGTCCTTTGAGGGCTGTTTCTCCTACCTTTGCAAGAATGATCTCTTTCATGTTTCTTCTCTTTTCTGTGTTTAGATTTATTTTGAATGCACAAGCGTATCCATGCCTTCTCGCAGATACTGTGCAAGTATATCTATATCGCTTTTTTGCGAATTCTTTGAAAAGCTTATCCTGAGCGCAGAATCTATCCTTGCGGCGTCAAGCCCCATAGATGTAAGCACATGGCTTTTCTTGCCCTTTGCGCAGGCTGAACCGCTCGAAATATATATCTCACGGCTTTCAAGGAAGTGCAGCATAGTTTCGCTCCTGACCCCCACCGCCGAAATATTGAGTATATACGGCAGACAATCCCCGGGTGAATTGATCTCCACCCCGTCGATCCCGGTAAGCGTTTCCACGGCGTAGTTATGAAGCTCTTTTATCTTCTCCATATTTTCCGACATGCTGCCGATATTCTCAGCAGCCGCGCCGAATCCGCATATCAGCGGGACAGCCTCGGTTCCCGGGCGGATCTTTCTTTGCTGTTCTCCGCCGTACAGAAGCGGCTTGATGTACGTACCCTTTTTGATGTACAGCGCACCCACGCCCTTAGGGCCGTGTATCTTATGAGAAGATACGGTCAGAAGGTCTGCGCCTATTTTAGACGGCCTGACGGGTATTTTGCCGAAAGCCTGTACTGCGTCGCAGTGGAAAAGTGCAGGGGCATTGTTTTTCTTGATTATCTTTGCTATTTTATCTACGGGCAGCTTAACGCCTGTCTCGTTGTTGACCATCATTACCGATACAAGTACGGTATTCCCGTCTATCGCTTCGGAAAGCTGTTCCTCGGAAATATTGCCGCCGCTCTGCGGTTCAAGGAAAACAACGTCAAAACCTCTGCGTGAAAGCTCCTGACAGCTTTCGTACACGGACGAATGCTCGACAGCCGTTGTGACTATCCTGCTGCCTGTCTTCTGCCTTGCCAAAGCAGCCCCGAAAACAGCCGTATTATTAGCCTCCGTACCGCCGCTTGTGAAGATGATCTCGTCGGTATCTGCGCCGAGAAGCTTCGCTATGGTTTTCCTCGCATATGTGATCTCCTTTTCGGCTTCAAAGCCTACTTTATGCAGAGACGAAGGATTTCCGTAAACATTTTCCAGCACAAACATCATCTTGTCTATCGCCTCTTTGCAGGGCTTTGTCGTTGCGCTGTTGTCAAGGTATATTTCCACTTTCCGACCTCCGATTCATCTTATGCAAACTAATGCTTATTATACAACAGATTTGTTACAAAATAAAGACGTATTTCAACAATAAAATTAATTTTACAATTTGTTTTAAATAAAGGTTTAATTTGTTATTTCTCCTGCGGTCAAAAGTGCATATATGAATAAAGTTCTTTGCGCCGTTCATAATATTAACAAATACGAGAAAGGACGTTTGTATGAATATATCTCAGAATGAATACCAAAAACTCACGGAAGAAAAATCTCCCGACAGCAAACTGCTGCAAAACTGCCTTTGGGCATTCTTTTCCGGCGGAATTATCTGCGCTGTCGGGCAGGGATTCTTTAATCTCTACACCTACCTCGGCTCGACGGAAAGCAACGCGCGC
The DNA here is from genome assembly GCA_902797065.1 of uncultured Ruminococcus sp. Taxonomy (GTDB): domain Bacteria; phylum Bacillota; class Clostridia; order Oscillospirales; family Acutalibacteraceae; genus RUG592. The sequence goes on along the minus strand of CADBRK010000272.1, from coordinate 1,091 downwards.
GCGTGGACGTCTGTAACGCTTATCTTTATCGGTGTGCTTCTCACCGCTCTAAAAGTATACGATTCTATCGCAAAGCACGCAGGCGCAGGCACGCTTGTTCCGATCACGGGCTTTGCAAACTCTGTCGCTTCTCCGGCAATAGAATTCAAATCGGAGGGGTTTATCCTCGGACTCGGTGCAAAGATGTTCGTGATAGCGGGACCCGTCATAGTCTACGGAACGCTCGCCGGCGTAGTTTACGGACTGCTGCTTGCCATATTCGGATAAAAGAACAACCGACACCGTTTTGAAGAGTGTCGGTTAATTTTTTGATAAAGCATACGATCAGTCTATCTCGACAACAACCTTTGTGTTTGCTCTGATAGCTGCCGCTCTTGCAACGGTACGTATAGCCTTTGCTATTCTGCCCTGCTTGCCGATAATTCTGCCCATATCGTCCTCGGCAACGTGGATATGATATACAACCGCACCGTCTTCGCCCGGCTCGTCTGCCGTAACGCTTACTGCGTCGGGTGCTTCTACAAGACCTTTCGCAATAGTAACGAGTAATTCTTCCATTTTTATTACTCCTTTCAAAGAATAATAACGACTGCACACCGATCAATGGTGTACAGTCATCAAGGCATTCATTACATTACGTTTGCCTTTTTAAGCAGTGCTCTTACTGTATCTGTCGGCTGTGCGCCGTCAGCAAGCCACTTCTTTGCCTTGTCAGCGTCAACCTTGAGCTGTACAGGCTCGGAGATAGGATTGTAGTAACCGATCTCTTCGATGAAACGACCGTCTCTCGGGTATCTGCTGTCAGCAACAACGATACGATAGAAGGGAGCCTTCTTAGCGCCCATACGACGAAGTCTTATCTTTACCATTTCTTTTCACCTCCACCACAAAGGGTTATATATTCCTCCCGAAATTCGGGTTGAAAGCATTTATCAGAATCCGCCGAGACCGCCGAGACCGCCGAAGCCTCCGCCCATCGGACCGCCGCCCAGACCCGGCAGCTTTTTGTATTTCTTCTTGCCTTTTTTGGTAGTGACCTTTTTGATCATCTTCTGCATTTGTTCAAGCTGCTTGATAAGTCGGTTTACATC
>CADBRK010000271.1 GCA_902797065.1 uncultured Ruminococcus sp. | reverse complement strand
TTTTGATCTTTTACTCATGCTCTGCTTGTATAGAATTATTATTTCTTGATGAGAATATTGTCGCATTGACTTTTGCAATCACCTATTGTAATTACAATAGTATTACCTGTGGTGTATTCCACGTGATTTGTTAAAGCGGTAACAAGACCGGTATACGAGCTGTTTTGCTCTGCAGTGGTTATAAGCGGCAAACAGTATTCAGTATTGCTGCCGACACTATTTCCGGGGTAACTGTCAAGCTTTGCACCACTCAAAGGCTTGCAAAGTGTAGCGTTAGTAATATAGACCGTCAGATACTCTCCATAAGGATCATCATAGAACATCTTCCTCATGTTAGAATCATTGATGAACAACTGTACCGGCAGATCATCAACAATATATCTCAGTGCATCATGAGATGTCTGACCGTCCTTCTTAGAAGCTGTGATGGTATATTCAAACGAAGCTCCCATATACTTAGCCGTTGTGACCGGTGCAACATATGATTTGGTAAATGTCAATTCACCGGGAACAAGTCTGTAGTCAGTTTTGAAAGATGCGGTTTTGCTTTGATCATCTGAATATGAATAGTGAACAACTTGAGATGCGTCCTGAGTAACAGACAAAACAATCGAATCATACACAGCGTCGGACAAATTATCAAGTACCTCTGTATCAACCTGAATAATATCGTTGCCGAAATTGATATAATTATATAAAGTAGGATATTCCGTCTGTGAGTACTCAGAACTGTAACATGTCCACTTTACAGTCAATTTACCCGTATCTCTGTCGAACTCAAGACCTGTGATTTCCGGCATATAATTACCGTAACCACTAAATTGTGTACTTCCGGCGTAATCAGAAGTAGCCAAAATGAAAATCTGTTTTACGGTACCATCGATATTCGTGTATACGCCGGCAGAATTTGGACCGGAAGAGGATATCCAGTAGTTACCGTTTTCAATAGCCTGCATATATTTGTCTACCCACTCAAATCCCTCGAAAATTCCGCTTATCTTAAGTGCTGCTTCTGCAATAGAACCTGAATTTTCAATAGATATGGTCCTATCAGCAAGCTTTTTTTCTGCTTCGTTCAGCTTTGCTTTTAACCGTTCATTTTCTTTCATCTGATCGATCAGCAGTTCCAAAATTTCTGTCCTGGACAGCTTACGGATTTCTTTATTTTTATCGATTTTTTTGTCTGCTTTTTCTTGATTCACAAATCCACCTCAATTCAGTGCATAATTACAAATAGAAACATCTTTTTCAAACAATAAGTCCAATATAATGAATAATATATATTATTCACTTATTTCTTAAATAAGTAAACACTTTTTAACAATTTTTTTAGTTTACGGGCTTTTTCTTGTTATAAAACACTTGACTGATTGCTTTGAAGTATCCTTAATGATTCATGAGTATGATTTTATTATTCCAATAAAAATCTTAACCTTTATCTCATCTATCCGACGCTAAAAGATTGCATAACATCTATATACCCACTATATGAAAATCACCGGCCTTTTTGAGGTCGGTGATTACTGTTTAAATATAGCCAAATAATTACTCGGAATCAAATATATCCATAGCTGCGGATTCCGATTCGGTTTCTTGATAGTCGTCGGTTTCGGTTGATACATCGGTATCTGTCGGAATATCAATATCTGTTTCAGTTTCGGTATCCGAACCTGTATCTGTAGTTGTTTCGGTATCCGTATCTGTCTCTGTATTTAAATCTGTGTCATCGTCCGAATCGGTGCCCGTATCAGTGTGTTCGATAAACACAACCGAATCAACAGGCTTTTGCGAGAAATGAGCAGTGTTAGAGATCGGATAGCCGTAGCGTGTAAGCAGCTCGTCAATCGTAACAAAGACATAACCCTGTGCCTGAAGCTGATCGATAGCTTCAAGTGCGGCGTCAACACTCGTTTTATACAAATCATGAAGCAGAATTATGCTGCCGTCTTTTACATTAGAAAACATTATTCTTTTTATGCTTTCTTTATTTCTTGACTGCCAGTCAAGCGTATCAACAGACCAGATAGTGAATGTTTTATCTATAGACCTCGCCTGATATTCCGTATATGATCCATACGGTGGTCGAAAAGCTGTTGTATACTGACCGCATGCATTAAAGACAGCGTTATCTGTACGCTCCAATTCATTTCGCCAGCCACTTTCACCGAGTGAAGGGATAGACGGATGATTATATGTATGGTTGCCCAGCTGATGACCGTCTTGAACCATTATCGGCAAAAGTTCGGGATAAGTATCAACGCAGCTTCCCACAAGAAAGAACGTCGCACGAACACCGCGCGCCCTCAATCCGTCAAGAAGTTCACTCGTGTATCTGCTCGGACCGTCGTCAAATGTGATCGCAACCGCTTTTACACCGTCGAGCAAATCGGTATCAGCGATCAGTCTGCCGCTTTCATCGTATTGTTCTTCTACGACAACTTCCGGCATAACGAAAGGCGTCGGGTCGTAGTTTGAATCATTTGATGCAGGCTGAGTCGGTTCCTGGTAATATGTATTTGTTCCCGCAGGAACAGATGAATTTGTTGTCGGTACGCTGTTTTGCTGTGAAGAACCTGTGCTTTTACTGCTTGCTGCCGATGAAGAACTCTTGCTGTCCGCATCCGATGAACTGTTTTTGCTGCTTTGCGATGACGAACTGTTTTTGCTGCTTGTTACGGAAAAAATATCGGCGCTTGAAGTCTGCGATGACGCCGAATCCGAATCGACGGTATCGGTATCTGTCCCTGAATCCGTATCCGAATCTGTTTGTACAGTATATGGTTCGGAAGATGCAACCGAACTTATCTTATTAGTAACGCTTTGATCCGCTTTATCAGCCGGTTTTGGCATAAGCATCAAGCCTGCTGTTACTGCAGCAGCAACTATTATAACAGCCGCCAATACTGTTAAAAGCTTCTTATTCATTCGATTTTGATTCCTCTCGATATAAAAAAGTTATTTCTGCTTGTTTTTTATATACTCATCTATTGAATGTGCCGCCATGCGTCCTGCGCCCATTGCTTTAATAACTGTCGATGCGCCTGTTACGGCATCGCCGCCTGCATATACACCGTCTTTGGTCGTAGCCATAGTCTCTTCATTAACGATTATGCAGCCCTTCTTGTTTGCTTCAAGTCCTTCGGTCGTAGAACGGATAAGCGGATTCGGAGCATTACCGATAGCGATAATAACTGCGTCAACATCAAGAACAAACTCGGAACCTTCCTTCGGAACAGGACGTCTTCTCCCGCTTGCGTCCGGTTCGCCAAGCTCCATCTCTACACATTCAAGACCTGTCACGCTGCCGTTTTCGTCTCCCAATACTCTTACCGGATTATTGAGCAGTTTGAAGTTTACGCCCTCTTCTTTCGCATGGTGTATCTCTTCGTTACGAGCAGGCATTTCTTCCTCACTGCGTCTGTATACAATATACACATTCTCTGCACCGAGCCTTAATGCGCTTCTTGCTGCGTCCATCGCAACATTACCGCCGCCGACTACAGCGACATTCTTTGGTCTGATAATAGGCGTATCATATTCGTCTTTGTATGCCTTCATGAGGTTGATTCTCGTCAGGAACTCGTTTGCCGAATAAACACCGATCAGACCTTCGCCCTCCATGCCCATAAAGTTGGGCAGTCCTGCGCCTGTTCCGACAAATACAGCCTCGTATCCGTCCTCAAAAAGCTCGTCAACAGATAACACTTTACCGATGACCATATTCGTCTTTATTTCGACTCCGAGTGATTTGAGTTCCTCGATCTCCTTCTGAACGATAGCCTTCGGAAGTCTGAATTCCGGGATACCGTACATCAGCACGCCTCCTGCAGTATGGAATGCTTCAAATACGGTTACGGTATACCCCATCTTGGCAAGCGAACCCGCGCAAGTAAGGCCTGCGGGACCCGAACCGATAACTGCCACCTTGTGACCGTTGCCTTCGGGGATTTCGGGCTTGCGGGTGTTGTGGTTCATATGATAATCCGCAACAAATCGTTCCAGTCTGCCGATACCTACGCTTTCGCCCTTTATACCTCTGACGCATTTCGACTCGCACTGAGTCTCCTGAGGACAGACTCTGCCGCAGACTGCAGGCAGTGAGCTTGTATTTGTAATAACTGAGTATGCTTCCTCAAACTCGCCCTTAACAACATGCGCTATAAAATCCGGAATAGCAATATTGACCGGGCATCCGCTCACGCAGGGGCGGTTTTTACAATTCATACATCTTGTCGCTTCAAGCATAGCCATTTCTTCGGTATAGCCTGTTGCCACCTCATTAAAATTCTTATTCCTGACATCGGGTGCCTGTTCGGGCATCGGAGTTCTGACGGGCGTCATGTTCGCCATATTATTTCACCTCAACATTTCTCACAAGACGGCAGCTCTTCTCTCTTGCCGCCTGCTCTTTCTCTCTATACATTACGTTGCGCTTCATCAGCTCGTTAAAATCAACTTCGTGTCCGTCAAAATCGGGACCGTCTACACAGGCAAATTTTGTTTTTCCTCCGACTGTAAGGCGGCAGCCTCCGCACATACCCGTGCCGTCGATCATAATAGGATTCATCGAAACAACTGTCTTGATTCCGTAGGGGCGTGTAAGCTCGCTGACAGCCCTCATCATCGGAACAGGACCTATCGCAATAACAAGATCATATTCAACGCCGTTCCTGATATTCTGTTCGAGTGCAGTTGTAACAAAGCCCTTGTTCCCGTTTGAACCATCGTCTGTCATAACATACAGATTATCGCTTGCATCTCTCATCTCGTCCTCGAGAATAATAAGTTCTGTATTGCGGAATCCTGCGATAACATCTACGCTTGTTCCCATATTGTGCAGCGCCTTTGCCTGCGGATATGCGATCGCACAGCCTGCGCCGCCGCCGATAACGGCAGCTTTTTTATACCCTTCAAGCTCGCTGGCTACTCCGAGAGGTCCGACAAAATCAAGAATGTATTCGCCTTTGTTCAGAGTATCAAGCAGCTTTGTGCTGTAGCCTACCTTCTGATAAATTATGGTGACCGTACCCTTTTCGGCATCGTAATCTGCGATCGTCAGCGGAACTCTCTCACCGTACTCATCAACACGAAATATAATAAACTGACCCGGCTTAGCTTTTTTTGCAATAAGCGGCGCATCAACAACCATCTTTGTCATTGACGGATTAAGCTCGGTTTTTTCTAAGATTTTAAACATATTCAACCCTCTTCCCGGTTTTTTTATATTATACTTTTTTATTATACTACAAAGGACTTGAATACTCAATAGTTTTTTCGATTTACAGCAATAAAATCTTATGGCAAAGAAATTCCCCCGATAAGGAATCTCATCGGGGGAAACTATAATCATAGAATTATAGATATACAATTTGGCCTATATTACCTGCAACACGAAGTTTAACAACATATCTGAGGATTACCATTGCATCTGCATTGGAAATCTTGCCATCGCCGTTAACATCGCCGACAAGCTCCTGGATCGTATCAAAAGTATAGTTATTGATAACTCTCCTCATGATGAGCAAGCTGTCCTTTGCGGTGATCTTACCGTCAAAGTTAACATCACCCATCAGGTAAGGCTTATTGCCCTCAGGCTGGTCGGGACTTTCGTCAGTGTCGGTATCCTTAGGCTCGGTATCGGTATCCTTAGGCTCGCTGTCTGTTCCCTTAGGTTCGCTGTCTGTATCGGATGTTACAGGCGGCTGATCCGGACTTTCGTCGCTGTCTGTTCCCTTAGGTTCGGTGTCTGTTTCAGTTTCAGTTTCAGTGTCCGTTTCGGTTTCAGTGTCCGTTTCGGTTTCAGTGTCCGTTCCGTCAGGTGCGCTGTCTGTATCGGATGTTACAGGCGGCTGATCCGGACTTTCGTCGCTGTCTGTTCCTGTAGGTTCGGTGTCTGTTTCAGTATCAGGGTCTGATTCTGTATCTGCCGGTCTCTCCTTAACCAGGAAGTCCTCAACAAGCACGTATTCAACACCGTCAACTACGATAGTAGCCTCAGCTGTATATGTTCCTTCTTCTGTTACTTCCGGAATATCGTTGCTATCCTTCTTGATCTTAACCGTTACGTCGGGAGTATCCGGAGTATCGGTAAACTCTACGTTCTTCTCGTTCGGCATCTCGTCGCCTACGTAGTAAACCTCTTCTACATTAAGCTCTGCATATACGAACGGCGGGTTGCTGTCGCCCTTATCGTCTGCCATAAGCTTGCTCGGATCTTCAGGATTTACGAAGTACTCATAGTCCGGAGTATGTGTAATAATATGATAATTATCCTTTTCAAGAATATCTTCCTTGCATCCTGCTACGTATACATACTCATAGCCGTTAGCCATGTTTTCTGTGATGTAGTTATACAGGTTCGGATATTCTGTCTTGAGCGTCTCAAGCTGTTCTGCTGTGATCTCGCTGAAGTTGAAGAACGGATTATCATCGTCTGCTCTTGCTGCTCTGTCAGGTGTATCGGTTGTTTCCTTTGTACCCTCATAATCAAGTGAAGAAGTAGAGAGGATTACATAAGGCATACCTTCTGTGAATCTTACGAATCCATCCTGAGTAAGCGGATTGATAACATCTTCTGTCGGCTCGGGCTGTTCGCTGTCTGTATCGCCGAAGAATGCTGCCATGCCTGCAAAGAAGTCATTTCCTTCACCGTCATCAAGAGTATTGCTCATAGCTGCTACGAGGTAGCTGTTGCCCTTGCCGGGATCAATGAGAACATTGTAATTGCGTACTATTGTGTAATCTACTCCGAAGATGTTGAGAATACCATTCTTAACGAACATATTCATCATGTTCATCATATTCGAAGGATCAAAATTACTGAAATCAAACGGGTTGTTTGCTGATGCAGAAGCAGGCTTAAGCTGAGCCTTCTCGCTGTCTGTGAAGCCTGTGCCGATATTCTCATCCTCTATGCATACAGTGCGGAGAGGATCAAGTCTCTC
>CADBRK010000270.1 GCA_902797065.1 uncultured Ruminococcus sp. | reverse complement strand
TTGTGCTGCTGCGCTGCGGCGGGCTTGACATCAAGCTTCCGGGCAGGTAACCGGAATTATCTACCCACGGCTAAGGGCGATGCCTCTGAATTATTATCTGTAAACATCTAAAAGTCCATATAGTGGTACATAATATATGCTATAATACTAGTATAAAATAAATCATACAAAACGGCAGGCAACATTTGGGGTATATTTTATAGATTTGTATTGATTTATCGGAAAAATTATATTAAAATAGACCTATCATATTATCACGGGAGGGTACAACATGAAATTAATTCACCTGTCCGATCTTCATATCGGCAAAAAGGTCAACGGCTTCTCAATGATTGAGGATCAGAAATTCATTCTGATAAAGATCCTCGGCATTATCGAAGAGGTCAAGCCCGACGGGGTCATTATAGCGGGCGACATCTACGACAAGGGCATACCGCCTGCGGAGGCTGTCACTCTGTTCGATGATTTCCTATACAAGCTTTCTGAAAAGGAGCTTAAAGTGTTTATTATAAGCGGCAACCACGATTCCGCCGAGAGATTATCTTTCGGTTCGCGCATCATGAGCGGCAACAACATCTTCATTTCGCCCGTGTTCAAGGGCAAGATCGCCCCTGTTACATGCTCCGACGATTACGGCGATATAAACTTCTATCTGCTGCCTTTCATTAAGCCGATCGACGTGCGCAGGAGATTCGGGGAAATGGGGCTTGACAGCTCCCTGTCCTACTCAGACGCAGTGAGAATTGCTGTTGATAAAATGGAAGTCGATCCGGCGCAGAGGAATGTCATCGTGACGCACCAGTTCGTCATCGGCGCAGAGAAATCCGATTCCGAAGAACCATGTTCCGTCGGCGGTACGGACGAGGTTTCAGCTGATGTATTCGACATATTCGATTACACTGCCCTCGGGCATATTCACGGTCCGCAGAGTATCGGCAAAGATACTATACGTTACTGCGGTACTCCGCTCAAGTACTCCTTCTCCGAAGAACATCATCAAAAATCCGTCACGGTGGTCGAGCTGAAAGAAAAGGGCAATATCACAGTCGAAACGATCGACCTCTGTCCGAAGCGTGAAATGCGTACCATAGAAGGAAAGTTTGAAGACGTCTACAGCATGAATCTCTATACCGAGGATTATGTTCAGGTAAACCTCACCGACGACGAACCTACGCCGAATGCGCTCAGGAAGCTCAGAGGAGTATATCCGAACATTATGATACTGAAAAACGGCGGACGCTCGCATAATTTTATTCTCACCGCAGTCGAAGAAGAAAAGCTTGTGCAGGATTCTCCGCTTGAAATAGTAGAGAAATTCCTCCGCGACGACGAGAAAGTCATACTTACAGACGAGAAAATGAAATACTTAAAAGAGATCATCAGCGAAATATGGGGGGCTAAATATGAGACCGATTAAGCTTACAATATCCGCCTTTGGTTCCTATAAGGACAAGACCGTTATCGACATGGACGCTCTCGGTACACAAGGGCTGTACCTTATAACAGGCGACACGGGCGCAGGCAAAACTACTATATTCGACGCTATTACATACGCTCTCTACGGAGAAACAAGCTCAGCCAACGACACCAACAACAGAGACGTTAAGTCTATCCGTTCGGAATATGCCGACGACTCGACGGAAACGTTTGTTGAGCTGCAATTTGATTATCGGGGTAAAATCTATACGATCTACAGACGTCCCGATCAGATGATAAGGAGCATAAAAAAGAAAAACACCCTTGTCAAACGAGACGGCGCAGTCGAGTTTACTTTGCCCGATTACGAAAGCCCTGTTACGGGCACAAGAGAAGTTACAAAAAAAGTAAATGAGATTATCGGGCTTGACAAGAATCAGTTCTGCCAGATCGCCATGATAGCGCAGGGCGAGTTCATGAAGCTTATCAAAGCCGACACGAAAAAAAGGATCGAGATCTACCGACACATCTTTAAGACCGGGCTTTACGAAAAGCTTGAAGAACGTATCAGAACCGACGCAAGCGCAGCAAAACAGGCAAAAGATGCGCAGGAAGCGAAGGTCAGAAACATACTCTCCGCTATTGACGCACCTGCCGATTACGAAAGAGCAGCTGCGGTCAAAGCTGTCAGGGAAGGCAATAAGCCGACGGATCACAATCTTAAAGTTCTTGACGAACTGATCGAGTACGACAAAAACGCAGAATCTCTTATCGGCGAAGAAGTAAAAGTATTAGAGAAGAAAAGAGACGAACAGAAAAAGGTTATCGAAAAAGTTGAAGCTGCTCACGAAACGAAGCGCAAGCTTGAAGAAGCCGAAAAGAACGTATCCGATAAGCAGACCGAACTGACCGACAAAAAGGAACAGCTTACCGCCGAAGAACAGCAAAACGAGTATTTCTCGCAGCTGCAGAAGAATACAACTCTCCTTGAAGGCAGCCTTGAAGACTACGACAGTATGGACGATTACGCCGCCGAAAGTGCAAGACTTGACAAGGCAATAATCGAAACAAAAGAGTCGCTTGAAACGCTCACGCAGGAGAAAAAAGAAAACGAACAAAAGCTCAATGCCTCTCAAACCGAGCTTGACAGCGAAGAATTGAAAGGTCT
>CADBRK010000269.1 GCA_902797065.1 uncultured Ruminococcus sp. | reverse complement strand
GAGAAGATGTACGGCAAAGAGGTATTCTATGAGGACGCTATGCAGAATCTCTATCCGCAGGCGCTCCAGGATGCGGTTGACGAGGCAGGCCTTAAGGTAGTAAACGACAAGATCGATCTCGATGTTACGGAAGTGTCCGAGGACGGCTTCACATTCAAGGCAGTTGTTACAACATACCCCGAGGTTACGATCGACGGCTACAAGGGCATTGAGGTTACACAGCTTTCGACAGAGGTTACGGACGAGAAGGTTCAGGAAGAGATCGACAAGGCTCGTCAGAGAGCAAGCCGTGTAGAGGACGTTACAGACAGACCCGCAAAGAACGGCGATACTGTTGTTATCGACTTCGAGGGCTTCAAGGACGGAGTACCGTTTGACGGCGGCAAGGGCGAGGATTACAGCCTTACTCTCGGCAGCAACAGCTTTATCCCCGGCTTTGAAGATCAGGTAGTCGGCCACAGCATTGACGAGGAGTTCACGATCAGCGTGACGTTCCCCGAGGATTATCAGGCTGAGGAGCTTGCAGGTCAGCCCGCAGAGTTCAAGATTACTATCAACGCTATTTCGGAGAGAATTCTCCCCGAGCTTGACGACGATTTCGTTCAGGATGTAAGCGAGAGCGCATCTACCGTTGAGGAGTATAAGGCAGAGATCGCAAAGAGCGTGCAGGAGGAGCTGGAGCAGCTCAGAGACGACGACATCGAAAGCAAGCTTGTAGACGCACTTGCAGAGAAGGTTCAGGGCGAGATCCCCGAGGCTATGTACACAAACAAGCTTGAAGATATGCTCAAGGAGTTCGATTTAAGACTCAGATCTCAGGGACTTGATCTCGATACATATATGAAGTATACGGGTCTTACAAAGGAGTCTTTCAACGATCAGTACCGTGACGAGGCAGAGAAGAGAGTTAAGCTCAGACTCGCTCTTGAAAAGATTGCAGAGATCGAGAAGATCGAGGTTACAGAGGAAGATCTCGGCGCAGAGTATGACAAGATGGCAGAGATGTACAAGATGGACGCAGATAAAGTTAAGTCGCTTGTTCCGGCAGACGATCTCAAGCTTGATGTTGCCGTGTCCAAGGCTATGGATCTTGTCAAGGAGAACGCAGTAATTAAGTAATGGTGTGAAATACCCGGTTCGACACGGTTTTTATTGTGTCGGCTGTATAATAAGTACGTAATCAGACTGCCGTACATCTCACTTGCGGCAGTCTGAAATAATATAAAACAGGAAGGATGATTATTATGGCATTGGTGCCTTATGTAGTTGAACAGACGAGCAGAGGTGAGCGTTCGTATGATATTTATTCGAGACTCCTCAACGACAGGATCGTTATGCTTACCGACGAAGTAAACGACGCTTCGGCAAGCGTTGTTGTTGCTCAGCTTCTTTATCTTGAGGGTCAGGACCCTTCAAAGGATATTAGCTTATACATCAACAGCCCCGGCGGTTCGGTAACTGCGGGCATGTCGATCTACGATACAATGCAGTACATCAAGTGTGATGTGTCTACCATATGCATGGGTATGGCTGCAAGCATGGGAGCTTTTCTCCTTGCCGCAGGCGCAAAGGGCAAGAGAATTTCTCTGCCGAACAGCGATATTATGATTCATCAGCCGAGCGGCGGCGCAAAAGGTCAGGCTACCGATATTATGATACACGCCGATCATATCATGCGCACGAAGAAGAAGCTCAACACTATTCTTGCGGAGCGCACGGGTCAGCCGTATGACGTTATAGCAAGAGATACCGAGAGAGATAATTTCATGACAGCAGAGCAGGCTCTCGAATATGGTCTTATTGATAAGATCATCACAAACAGATAATTTTTCGGGGAGCTGATTTTTTTGGCAGGAAGAAACAATAATTCAAGAGGCGATGTTGCTTGTTCGTTCTGCGGCAAGACTCAAAACGAAGTAAGACGTCTGATCGCAGGCAACGGCGTATTTATATGCGACGAATGCATTGATCTTTGCAATTCTATCCTTGAGGATGAGTTCGGCATGAGTTCTCCGAAAAAAGGCAGAGGCAGGAACATGAAGCTTCAGCTCATCAAGCCTATGGATATGAAAAAGATCCTCGACGACTATGTTATCGGGCAGGAGAATGCAAAAAAGACTCTCTGCGTGGCGGTCTATAATCACTACAAGAGGATCATGAATAAAAAGAGCAAGGATAAGCTCGACAAGAGCAACGTTATGCTTCTGGGTCCTACGGGCGTGGGTAAGACGCTGCTTGCTCAGACCCTTGCAAGGGCGCTTGACGTTCCGTTTGCGATCGCCGACGCTACTACTCTTACCGAGGCAGGCTATGTGGGCGAGGACGTTGAGAATATTCTTCTCCGACTCATTCAGGCGGCGGATAACGACGTGAGCAAAGCCGAAAAGGGCATTATCTACATCGACGAGATCGATAAGATAGGCAGAAAATCCGAGAACCCGTCCATTACACGTGACGTAAGCGGCGAGGGCGTTCAGCAGGCGCTTCTGAAGATCATTGAAGGTACGGTGGCAAACGTTCCCCCGGGAGGCGGCAGAAAGCACCCGCAGGCTGATTTTATTCAGATAGATACAAGCGAGATACTATTCATCTGCGGCGGCGCTTTTGACGGACTCGAAAAGATCGTGGAGAAACGTCTCGGTTCGTCGTCGATGGGCTTCGGCGCAGTCGTCCGCGATAAAGAGGAGCTGAGCAAAACAGACTGGATGAGCTCGGTAGAAGCGCACGATCTTGTAAAATTCGGTCTGATACCCGAGCTTGTCGGAAGAATACCGGTTATCACCGCGCTTCAGGGTCTCGATGAAGAAGCTCTTGTGCGTATCCTCAAAGAACCCAAAAACTCGATCGTCGGACAGTATAAAACGCTTTTCAAGATGGATAAGATCGATCTTGTCTTTACGAAGGACGCATATCAGGCTATCGCGCAGAAAGCGCTCAAGCGTGAGACAGGCGCAAGAGGACTCAGGGCTATCATGGAGGAGATACTCGGCGAGCTGATGTTTACTTCTCCGTCCGATGAGACGATCACAAAGATCACGATCAACGGAGACTGCATAAACGGACTTGATGTTCCCGATATTGAGCGTGACATGACAAGGAAAGTAGTATCGTCCGATACATGATAAGTACAAATATACGTTTACCGGATACAAAAACACAAAAAAACAGGGAGAGAATCGCACACTAAGCGGGTTCTCTCCCCTCAGTGATATTACAGCGCTGATAATTAAGGTTGAATAACAGCAGAAGGAGGGTATCTATGAGCGAGAAAGATAAGGAAACAGAGAAAGAGATCACGGCAAAAGAGAATGAGGAAGAGAAAACAGATTTTTTTGAAGTGCTGAGTGAATTGAAGGAAAAACTGAACCAAGCCGAAACCGATGAGGAAAGAGCGGTTCTTCAGGCTCGTATCAAAGCATTTACCGCAAGCTTTAACGGCAATATCGTTAAGCTGCTGACAGAACGGTATTCACAGCAATACAGCGACTATAAGTTCACGCCGGGCGGCAAAATGCCCGTTGTTCCCGTAAGGGGAACCGTGTTCTTCCCGGAGTCTATCATTCATTTTGAGATCTCCCGAAAAGAGATCAAGGAAGCTGTAAGATTTGCCATGACAAGGGGGCAGCATATTTTTGCCGTTACACAAAAAATGCCGCTTGACGTGGATCCAGATTCCGACTTGTTCTACGAAACGGGAACCGTACTCAAAGTCGTGCAGATAATAAACTCTTCTCACGAAAAGGAGATAAAGGTCATCGCCGAGGGAGTAAGACGAGGAATTGCGGTAAACTATATCAAAGAGAGAAATCATCATGTTGCCGAGATCATCAATGCGGATTATGTAAACGATCCCGTAACGTTTGAACAGCAGGCATACGTAAATCTTATCAGAGGAAAGTTCAAGGAGTATGCTCAGCTTTCTCCGAAGTACCCCAAGGATATTTACGAGAAGATAAGATTCACAGATAACCCGTCGGAGCTTGCGGATTTTGCGGCGGCGCATATTTCGCTTGATTATACTTCAAAGCAGAAGATCCTCGAAGAGCTTGATATAACTCACAGGCTGAAAGTTGTGCTTACTCTGCTTAATCGTGAGACAGAGGTACTCAGGCTGGAGAGAAAGATCGCCGAGCGTGCCCATGAGCACATGGAGGATCACCAGAAGGAGTACTTCCTGCGTGAACAGATACACGCAATAAAAGAAGAACTGGGCGAGTATGACGACGAAGAAGAAATGCTTGCCCTCAAAGAAAAGATAGAACTGCTCGAAGTTGACGAAACGGTTAAGGAGCAGCTTCTAAAGGAATGGTCAAAGCTGTACAGAATGCCCGAGTCGTCTCAGGAATCGTATGTTCTGAGATCGTATCTTGAGGTGTGTCTCGAACTGCCGTGGAACAAGTCGAGCAAAGAAAAGATAGATATTCCTGCGGTTGCAAAGGTGCTTGATAAACATCATTACGGACTTGAAAAGGTCAAGGAAAGAATGCTTGAGTATCTTTCGGTAAGGAAGCTTACAAAAGACGTAAAAGGGCAGATACTCTGTCTTGTGGGACCTCCGGGAGTCGGTAAGACCTCGATCGCTCAGTCGATAGCAAAGGCGATAAACCGAAAAGCCGAGAGAGTTGCCCTCGGCGGCGTCCATGACGAGGCGGAGATCAGAGGACACAGAAGAACGTATATCGGCTCAATGCCCGGCAGAATTATCAATGCGATAAAGAGCGCAGGCACCAATAATCCGCTGATTATCCTTGACGAGATAGATAAGCTTGCCGCAGACTATAAGGGCGATCCCACAAGCGCATTGCTTGAGGTTCTTGACCCCGAACAAAACAGCACGTTCAGGGATCACTATATTGATCTTCCGTTTGATCTTAGTAGGGTCATGTTTATTACGACTGCCAACGACGCTTCGCTGATACCCGGTCCGCTTAAAGACAGAATGGAAGTAATCGAGATCGGCAGCTATACGCGTGAGGAGAAATTCAATATCGCAAAAAAACACCTGATCCCGAAACAGCTCAAAAACAACGGTCTTACTGCTTCGGATTGCAAGTTCAATCAGGCGGCGATCTATACTATCATTGACGGGTATACCCGTGAGGCGGGAGTTCGTAATCTCGAAAGAACGATCGCTTCTATTATGAGAAAAATAGCCAAGAAGATAGCTGTCGGAGAAAGAGAAAATCCGTTCAAGATAGATTCCGGGAGAGTCGAGGAGCTGCTCGGTCCCGTAAAGTTCAGAGACGAGGCGCTTTCTTCAAAGAACGAGGTGGGTCTTGTGAACGGCCTTGCATGGACGTCTGTAGGCGGAGAGACACTGCCCATAGAAGTTGCGGCTGTACAGGGGACGGGTAAGATAGAGCTTACGGGTTCTCTCGGCGACGTAATGAAGGAGTCCGCAAAGATTGCCGTTACCTGCGTGAGAACAAGAGCGGAGAAGCTCGGAATTGACCCCGAGTTTTACAAGAAGCTTGACATTCATTTACACGCCCCCGAAGGCGCAGTCCCGAAGGACGGACCGTCCGCAGGTATCACTATGACTACTGCGATCGTATCCGCGCTCACAGAAAAGCCCGTAAACCGTTTTGTTGCAATGACGGGCGAGATAACTCTGAGAGGCAAGGTACTGCCGATCGGCGGTCTGAAAGAAAAGGCGATGGGCGCGTATAAAATGGGTATAAAGACTGTCGTTATCCCGAAGAACAACGAACCCGACATTCATGAGATAGATCAGGCGGTGAAGGATAAGATCAACTTTATCCCCGTGGAATATATCGACGAGGTGCTTGAGATCGCGTTTGATCTCGGCACGAAGTACGAGAAGCCTGCCGAAGCAAAATCGTCTGCGGCAGCAAAGAAGAAGTCGAAGAAATCTGCGGAAACTGCTTCCGATATGAATTCCGATACAGCTTCGGTGTAACAGGAGATGTGTTTATGAATTTTAACAAAGCAGAATTTCAGTTTGCAGCGGGAAAAGCTTCGCAGCTGCCTGCGTCTTCTATGCCCGAGGTCATATTTTCGGGCAGGAGTAATGTCGGAAAATCATCTCTTATCAATAAGCTTGTGAACCGCAAGGCGCTTGCAAGAGTCAGCGCAACACCCGGAAAAACGGCTACCATAAATTTCTTTAAGGTGGATAAATTCCATCTTGTAGACCTGCCCGGGTACGGGTACGCAAAAGTATCCAGGAGCGAAAAGCAGCGCTGGGCGGAGCTTATGGAAGGGTACTTTAATCAGGAGAGAAATTTCAGCCTTGTTGTGCAGATCGTCGATATGCGTCATGCGCCGTCCGCCGAGGATATGGATATGATAAGATATTTGTACGACCGAGGGTTGCCTTTTATTATCGTACTCACCAAAAAGGATAAGCTGAAGAAAACTCAGCAGACAAAGCGGCTCGAAGAGCTAAAAGAGGAGCTTCAAGGCTTTGAGGACGTACCTAAATTCCCGTTCTCTGCAATTACGGGAGAGGGAACAGAGGCAATAAGAGAGTATATCACACAGTGTGTGGAAAAAAGCAAATAGTTTTTTGTCCTTGCCGTAAAGGTGAGGACATTTTTTTTATTTCTGTCTTGAAAACATACAAAACCTATGGTATAATAGTATTATGAGGTGGTCTTTATGAAAATATCAACAAAAGGACGATATGCGCTCAGACTTATGCTTGATCTTGCCGAACACGGGAAAACGGGCGTCGTTGCGTTAAAAGATGTCGCTTTGCGGCAGAATATCTCCAAAAAGTATCTGGAACAGATAGTGCCGATGCTGAACAAGGGCGGACTTCTGCGCACAAGCAGAGGGTATCAGGGCGGCTATATGCTTGCGAAATTCCCCGAAAAGATCACGGTAGGGGAGATACTGAGAATAACCGAGGGCAGTCTTGCGCCCGTGTCGTGTCTTGATGATCCCGTAAATATGTGCGAGAGAAGTGCCGAGTGTATAACTCTGCCGCTGTGGGAGGGATTATACAAAGCGATCAATGAATATCTTGACGGTGTTTCCCTGCAGGATCTGCTTGATAATTACGAAAAAAAAGGTGCGGATGAGTATTATATATAGATCGTCTGCAATTTAACAATCCGAATCCTGCAAAATTTTTCAAAAAACAGTTGATATGCGCTAAAATCTGTAGTATAATAAATTTGTGTTTTTTAACAAATTCATTTTTAGAGGTGTTTACAATGAGCATTAGAATTGGAATTTATGGTTACGGTAATCTCGGCAGAGGTGTTGAAGCTGCCATAAGACAGAACAAAGACACCGAGCTTGCTGCGGTTTTTACAAGACGCGCACCCGAAAGCGTTAAGATCGCTACGGAAACTGCGAAGGTCGTTTCTGCCGATCAGGTCGAGGAATATAAGGATAAGATAGATGTTATGATAATCTGCGGAGGCAGCGCAACAGACCTGCCCGTGCAGACACCGAAGCTTGCAAAGCTTTTCAATGTTATTGACAGCTTTGATACTCACGCAAAGATACCCACACACTTTGCAAACGTTGACGCAGCCGCAAAAGAGGGCGGAAATATCGGCATTATCTCCGTCGGCTGGGATCCGGGTATGTTCTCACTCAACAGACTGTACGCTAACTGCATTCTTACAGACGGCGCAGATTATACATTCTGGGGCAAGGGCGTAAGCCAGGGACATTCCGACGCTGTAAGAAGGATCGACGGCGTTAAGGACGCAAGACAGTATACCGTTCCCGTTGAATCCGCTCTCGAAGCAGTAAGATCGGGCGCAAACCCCGAACTCACAACAAGAGAAAAGCACACAAGAGTTTGCTATGTTGTAGCAGAGGAAGGCGCAGACAAGGCAAGGATCGAAAACGAGATCAAGACAATGCCGAACTACTTCTCGGATTACGATACTACGGTAAACTTCATCACCGAGGAGGAGATGAAGAGAGATCACAGCGGACTTCCGCACGGCGGCTTTGTTATCAGAAGCGGCAAGACCGGTTTGAACGGCGAGCATAAGCACATCATCGAGTACAGATTACAGCTTGACTCCAACCCAGAGTTCACGGCGTGCGTACTGCTTGCATATGCCCGCGCAGCTTACAGATTCTCACAGGAGGGCGCAAGCGGCTGTAAGACGGTATTTGACGTTCCGCCGGCTTATCTTTCAAGTATGGATCACAGCGAGAT
>CADBRK010000268.1 GCA_902797065.1 uncultured Ruminococcus sp. | reverse complement strand
AGTGCTTGACGTTACGATCTACGGTATAAAAAGCGATCTGAAGGTGACAGTTACCGCTTTGCCGCTTGAGGCTGATACAGAAACAGACACAGATACTCAGAACGATACGGATACAGACACAAATACGAATACAGACACCGACACTCAAAGCGATACGGAAAAGCATACGGATACCGATACGGACACAAATACAAATACAGATACAGACCCGCATACAGATACGAATACAGATACCGAAACCCCCGACCCCGAAAGATATATGTACGGCGATGTGAATATGGACGGAAGGGTAACCGCCGCCGACGCTTTGATGATACAGAGATATATTATTTCTCTTGTGACGTTCAAGAAAGACATTCAGTTTATTCTTGCCGACGTGAACGAAGACGGCAAAGTCACTGCCGCCGACGCCTTGGCAATACTGAGATTTACTGTTTCGCTGAACTCAAAAGCGAAGACAGGGCAGTGGTATACGTAAAAAATATTAAGTTTTTGGCGAAGTTGATAAATCCGTTGACAATACGGGTGTTTTGTGTTAAACTGAAATTGTTAAATTATAAAGGAGGTTATCCGTTTATGAAAAGAATTCAGACTATCGAAACTCGTGATCTGAAAAAGAGCGTAAAGACAGGCGGCTGCGGCGAATGCCAGACTTCTTGTCAGTCAGCGTGCAAGACATCCTGCGGTGTTGCAAACCAGCAGTGTGAGAAGTGCATGAGCGAGAAGTAATTCAGAGAAAGAATCATTGTACAGCCGTGAGCTTGCTTGCGGCTGTAGCTTAGCCGTTTAGACCTTAAACGGCTTTTATTTTTTGTAAACGGAGGATAATACCATATGCTGCATTGTTACAAGTTAAACGGATATAACATTATTATCGACGCATACAGCGGCAGCGTGCATGCCGTAGACGAAGTAGCGTTCGACGTTATAAGTATGTATGAAAACCATGATAAAGAAGAGGTAAAGCGTTTTGTTCTTGATAAATATTCCGACCGCGAGGACGTAACGCCCGAAGAGCTTGACGAGATGTTTGAGGACATCGAACAGCTCAGGCATTACGGAAAGCTGTATACAGACGACATATATGCCGACAGGGCGTTTGATTTCAAGAACAGAAATACTGTAATAAAAGCTTTGTGCCTGCACGTTGCGCATACATGCAACCTGAACTGCGAATACTGCTTTGCAAGTCAGGGCAAATATCACGGAGACAGGGCGATCATGCCGCTTGAAGTCGGCAAAAGGGCGCTTGATTTCCTTGTTGAGAATTCGGGGACGAGAAAGAACCTCGAAGTTGATTTCTTCGGCGGAGAACCTCTGATGAATTGGGAAGTAGTGAAGGACATTGTAAGGTACGGCAGAGAGCTGGAGAAGACCCACAATAAACACTTCCGATTTACGCTCACCACTAACGGCGTTCTGCTTGACGATGATGTGACGGAGTTTGCAAATAAAGAAATGCATAACGTTGTACTCAGTCTCGACGGACGTAAAGAGATACACGATAACCAGAGAAAGACCGTCAACGGAAAAGGCAGTTATGATACTATCGTCCCGAAGTTCAAGCGGTTCGTCGAGAAGCGCGGAAGCAGGGGTTATTACATGAGAGGTACATATACCCACAACAACACCGATTTTACGAACGATATTTTCCATATGGCTGATCTCGGCTTTACGGAGCTGTCTATGGAGCCTGTTGTATGCAAGCCCGATGACCCTTATGCGCTGACCGAAGCTGATCTCCCCGTATTGTTTGAACAGTACGAGCTGCTTGCAAAGGAAATGATAAAGCGTGACAGAGAGGGCAGAGGGTTTACGTTCTATCACTATATGGTTGATCTTAAAGCAGGTCCGTGTATATACAAGAGAATTGCCGGATGCGGTTCGGGTACGGAATATATGGCGGTAACGCCGTGGGGCGAGCTGTTCCCGTGTCATCAGTTTGTAGGCGACGAAAAGTACAGCCTCGGTAATATCTGGGACGGTATTACAAACGAAGAGGTGCGCAATGAATTCAAGATGTGCAATGCGTACGCAAGACCCGAGTGCCGCGACTGCTGGGCAAAACTCTATTGCAGCGGCGGATGCGCAGCCAATTCGTATCATGCCACAGGCTCGATCGCGGGCGTGTACGAATACGGCTGTAAGCTGTTCAGGAAGCGTATAGAATGCGCGATCATGATGCAGGCAGAGAAGTTTCAGAGAGAAAAACAAGAGGAAAGTCTTTCGGAGTAATATGCCGTAAAAAGAGGTTAACAAGTTGAAGAAAAAGATAAAGAAGAAGCAAATTATTGTATATTCGCTGATCGGAGTGCTTGCCGTTATTGCAATTCTTTCTGTCGGAGTGGTTATAGTATCGGTCAGCCGTGAACCCGAAAATATAGAGCTTCCGCCCGAGACTGCGGACGCAGCCGAAGCAAAGATCAAGACCGTTGACGACGAAATGAAGTTCCCGCTTGAAGATCTTCAGCCCGAGATAGAGAAGGTCATAGAAGATGTTAAGCAGGAGGTCGGCGGCGAATGGTCGGTATATATCGTTATTCCGAAAACAGGCGATACGCTGAGTATCAATCAGAAGAAAATGCAGGCAGCAAGCGTGATAAAGCTGTGCGTTATGTGTACGGTATACGAGGAGTACGACGAACTGAAAAAAGAGTATTCGGGGTATTACGATGTTGACGGGCTTCTTCGTGATATGATCGTAATAAGCGATAACGACTGCGCCGATGCGCTGGTGAGTATGCTCGGCAGAGGCGATTACACTCAGGGACTGAAAAAGGTCAATGATTTCTGTAAAAAGAACGAGCTTAACAATACCGTTATGGGCAGGCTTATGATGATGAACGATGTTGTGGACGATAATTTTACAACAACCGAAGACACAGCCAAGCTTATGCAGATGATATATGACGGAAAGTTTGAACATTCAAAAGATATGCTTCATCTTCTCGGAGATCAGGACAGAAAGCTGAAGATCCCTGCGGGCGTCCCTGGGAATGTGCGCACCGCAAACAAGACGGGCGAGCTTGAAGACGTTCAGAACGACGTGGCGATAGTTTACACAAAATATCCCTATATAATATCGGTGATGGCGGACGGCGTGCAGGATTATCAGATACCGATCAATGCTATTGCGGATATTTCAAGGGTGACATATGATTATATTTTTGACAAAGAGGAGGAGGCTACATGGACAATAAAATAGCAGAGCTGAAAGAGCTTGTGCAAAAGAGTAAGAAGATAGTATTCTTCGGCGGCGCGGGAGTATCTACTGAGAGCGGTATTCCCGATTTTCGCAGCAAGGACGGATTGTACAATATGAAGTACGACTATCCGCCCGAGGAGATACTCAGCAGAACGTTCTTTTTCAATAAGACGGAAGAATTCTACAAGTTCTACAGAGATAAGCTCAATTCATTGAAGTATGAACCGAACATCACACACTATAAGCTTGCCGAGCTTGAACAAAAGGGTAAGCTTTCTGCCGTTATAACACAGAACATAGACGGACTCCATCAGAAGGCAGGTTCCAAAAAAGTCTATGAGCTTCACGGCAGCGTTCTGAGGAATTACTGCATGAAGTGCGGTCGGTTTCACGGCCCGCAGGATGTATTTGAAACAGAGGGTATTCCTCGCTGCGAGTGCGGCGGTCTGATCAAGCCCGACGTTGTACTGTACGAAGAACCGCTTGACGATAAGCTGGTCAGAGGCGCAATAAAAGCTCTGACAGACGGCGATCTGCTCATCATCGGAGGAACGTCTTTGTCTGTATATCCCGCAAGCAGCTATATCAGCTATTTCAGGGGCGGCAAGATAGTTCTTGTCAACAAATCGGTAACTCCGTTTGATTCTTATGCCGATATTGTGATAAACAAAGGCTTGGGCGAAGTATTCTCACAACTGTAAGACACAGAAAAACATCCCGTAGATCATAAGGTACTTCGGGATGTTTTTTTAAATGTAACGTGTGTACAAAAAGCCGTTAAATAATTTGTAGAATCGGAGTATTGAAATAATACTTATAAAATTCTATAATGATAATATGTTTAATAAAACTTCAAATTAAAGGAGATATTCTTATGGAAGAAAACAATATCACTATGAATAATATCCCGGCAACGCAGGCAATAAACGCGAATAACGATTACAGCAGCATACCATCCGCGCAAAATTTCGGTGGTTCTATTCCGCAGACACAGCCCGTATACAATAACGCACAGCAGACACAGCCGGTATACAGCAACGCACAGCAGGTACAGCCTGTTTACAACAACGCACAGCAGACACAGCCGGTATACAACAACGCACAGCAGGTACAGCCTGTTT
>CADBRK010000267.1 GCA_902797065.1 uncultured Ruminococcus sp. | reverse complement strand
GTGGATATGAACAGATATGAAAAGGTTGATAACAAAATGAAGGAGCTTTACGCCAACACATTCAACAATATGGACACGCCCGACAGTCTATCAAGAAGGGTGCTTACTATGAGAAATACAAATACAAAGAAAACGATCCGTACATCCATCAAAGTTGTAATCGCAGTCGCAGCTGCAGCAGCCATCGCAGTAGGAGGAACTGTTATCACGTTCGCTTCAAGAGGCTACAAAGGACAGTATCAGACTGCATACCTGAACGGCAAAGAGGTTTCCTCACGCTTCGGACAGCTCAACGATCACTGCTGGACATTCGAGGTTACAGACAGCGGTACGGCATACAGTGTTTATGTTTACGGCGAGTACACACCCGATCAGGACTATGTATACATCACCGATATGGGCGATTATGTAATCGCTTCAATAAACGAAGAGCCGACGCTCAACCTCTACGACAAGATCGACAACTCACCCTACTGTGAGTATGTTGACGACAGCGCAAACCCGCAGATCAAGATCCCCGTTATTATCAATGGCGAGCAGCTCAATACTATAGAAGTTGATCTCTCGAACGACGAGAAAGACGGCGCAAAAGACGGTCTTATCGACGATAAGTACGAATTCACAGATATGGACGATTCTTTCATCAAGTCCTACACGGCAGCCCCGAACGGTTCGGTTATTCTGGCATACAAGGGTGAAGCCGACGCGGACGAAGGACTTGAAATGCTCTGGGGTCTTATCTGGGGCGAAGAAAGCCAGGAGAACATCGAGAAATACGCCGAGGAACACTACAACTAAATAACACACCCGGCAGATCGGCAGTGTGCTTAAAGAAAACAAGATCCGGCTGACAGAGTCCGTTTGTCAGCCGGATACGTTATTGTACCCCGTTTAGGCTGTGAGCATTAACAAAGCATTACCGTAAGCCGGGCTGATGTCTTTAAACGAAAGGCGCATTTCGGGCGTCGGGTATGACACGGCGTAAACAGAAAAAGTACCCTCACTTATGCAAGCAAGGGTACATGAAATAATTAATGCTTATCTGCCGGAACGAGGATCGCTTTTATCGGATAATTGTCGATCGCAATACCGTCTTTGTCGGTTGCCTTGAAGTCCGGTGCTACTCTCAATGCGGCGTTTTCGCCGAATGCCTGTTCTGCAAACTTTGCTGTAAGTTCGGTTATGTCTGTCCACTTTCCGTCCGTAAAGAGATAGCTTTCGCCTTTGTTAACGACACTCTTTACGCTTACTTTGCCTTTGAGATCGGTAGCGTACGGTATGACGTCCGTGTACACTTCCGTGCCCTTATCGGTTTTATACGTCATTGTCAATACGATCGAATATTTATCGCCCTTTTTCAGGGAATACTCGTTTTTGAGATCTATTGTATGCGAACCTGCATAGCTGTGAGAGTTGTCGCCCTCTTCGAGCAGAGTACCCTTATCGGGGCTGCCGTCGGTTACGTCTTTATAGATCGCATAATGAACGGAAGTGTTGAACTTCTTTGTTCTGTACGAGATCTGATAAAGATATTCGTCCTCTTCGGCGTCGAATACGTTTGCCATCTTGCTTTCGTTGTCATAATCAAAGCCTGCGCACCAGCCCACCATAAGCATGTCGTACTGATCGTAATTGAGATCGGTATACTTTACGGAATCTGCCTTGTCAAAGTCGAAGCTGATCGGGTCTCTGAGCGTCTGATCATGGTAAGAGATATAGTATGAGCCTTTTGCGTCAAAACCGCCGATCTCGCCGTAGCTGTCTTTGATGATAAATGCGCCGTCTGTCGGCGGTATGCTGTCGGGGTCCGGCTCGCCGTCTTTACCGGACACGGCAAAATTCTCTTTCGGGAAGTTATCGTCGTACCCTATGATCGTAATGACATGATTTGCGTTGTCGTCGGGCGTGTAAGCCGCCCAGTTCTCACGGTTCATTCTGCCGAAAACGAGAGCCGATATAGCCACCGCATGACCGTCTGCAAGTTCCGATTTTATTGCAAGAAGACCTTCTTCGCTGAATATATAATTTCCGTTTTCGTCACGTGAAGCGGGGCATGGGAGAATGTTGCCGTTCCTGAGGAGCGCTTTCAGCGGGGGATTGCGGTACTGTGCATTGATCGGAATAGACCAGTCGCCGCTGCTTGAATAGTCCTCGTAGTCCTCGGGATTTACAACGTTATTGTCGGAGTACGCATAAGGGTATTCTCCGTTTACTTCGGTCATCTCGTCAACGGGACCGAAGCCCGACGCAAACATATTTGTTCCGGAGAAAAGTGCGCCGCCGAACATGAAAGCCGCGTTGGGGTTCTTACTCTCGGCTTCGGTTACGTCGTAGCCCTCGCCTACCTGTGAGGCACGAACTTTGCCGGGTTTTACGTCATCCTCGGTTATGCTGTGAAATACAAACCAGCTGAGGTATCTCTCCGAAAAGTTGATCTTGTCATTATCCGTACCGTCCTCGGCAGGAATACCCAGATCGTTCTCGTAAAGATATGATGACTCGGCTGCCGCTGCAATACCGAAAGACCAGCAGTCGCCGAATGCCTGACGCTTTACCGGAGTAACATAATTTTTGCCGTTGTAATCGCGCAGATCTACCTTTGAGGGCAGTTCTTCTATATCGATCACGGAATCTGTTTCCTGATCTGTTGCGGGATCGTTTTCTGTGCCGTTATCCGACGCAGCGGAAGTGTCCGAAGCTGTATTGCTGTTTGCGGTAACGCCGGTGTCTGCGGAGCACGCAGCCGCAGAGCAGATCAATAATGCCGAAAGAATAATAGATACGATATTTTTCATAGTCTCTCTCCTCACTGATTTTGTTAGTTTTATTATAAACAGCCAAGAGGATAATATCAAGCAACTGTTTACAAAAAAATCCAACCGTAAGGACTGCAATTCAACCGTAGGTTTAAAGCAGAGGCTTTTCTCTGTCGAACATATTGAAGAACGGGAAAGGACTTCCTTTGGCTATCTCGTCGGCAAAGCAAAGCAGAGGTATTGCGCAGCTTTCTTTGCGTATGGTATATGAATCTATCTGCCCTTCTACGGTGGCGATCTTGATATGTACAGCCAGATTGTTTTCGCAGATGATATTCATGCAGCGTTCAACCTCGCACATATCAAACCCCGTGGCTTTGCCGATAAGCTCGGCGGTGATCGGTATAGCAGGCATAGAATACAGATAGAAGATAGTTTTTAATATGTTTTTTTCGGCAAACACTGCGAAAATTTTCCGAACGGACTCTATATCTTCAAAATTGTTGAGTATGCTTTCGTTTTCGGGCTGTATCAGCAGATAGAACTGGCTGAAGCTGTTTGACATACGCGCCAAAGCCAGGCCGTTGTCCCTTACCATTTTTGCAAAGTAATCCTGAGATTTATCTCTGCCGAGATCGGACTGCCCCATAAATACATCGCTGAAATCATCGGTAAATTCGGGATCGCCGATAAGCCCGAGAAACAGCGACCAGCATATTTCAAAGGCGGAGCGGAAAGCCGTATCCTGAGGGAGAACGCTCAGCTTTTTTGTCACAAAAGCCTGTATATCGTGGTTCTCTCTGCCGTAAAGAGTGTCTATACCCACGCCCAGTGCGTCGGCTATGCCGGGGAGTATTGATGCGTCGGGTGCGCTGCCTCGTTCCCATTTTGAGACAGCCTGCGTAGTAACTCCGACTAAATTGCCGAGCTTCTCCTGAGTGTAGCCGTTTTTTATTCTGTACTTCTTTATTTGCTGTCCGATGATCTCCACAATCAACCCTCCGTTTACTCCGGTAAAGCTTTATTTTTTGATTTCAAATAATGTCTGTGTGCGTATCGCCCGTCGGCGGTGGTCGTGCGACCACGGGCAAGTTCCGTCTGTGTTTATCATAAACGGGAGACATCTCCGCACAAATAGTTTTTCGGTGCGGCGGAAATCAGGGCTCTTCTAATTTTCCATTTTCAATTTAAAATTTAAAATTAAAATCCGCATTCCTCATTCGTCAGACGCAGGCTCTATTTTTGATAATAAATAAAGCTTGTGTGCGTAATGCCCGTCGGCGCTTGCCGGCGGACAGTGTCCGCTGACATTACGCGTAATTAATTCAATCATATACTTACTTTTAAGCTCGCGGCAGGCAAACGCCTGCAAGTATTTCGCGTACGAAGTGTTTTATTATCCAAATTTTAAACTCGCGTCCAAATTTTAGTAAGACGC
>CADBRK010000266.1 GCA_902797065.1 uncultured Ruminococcus sp. | reverse complement strand
CTGGAAAAGTGCTTCGGGCTGAAATGGTGGGATTATGAAGGGTACTTTATGAACCTCAACGGCAGGATATGCCTGGAGGGGCTGATGGTATTCGGATTGGCAGGAGTGCTGATGACATACTTCCTTGCGCCGATCGTAGATAACCTGTTCAAGAAGATACCGCCCAAAGCGAAGCGTATAATAAGCATTGTTTTGATTATTCTTTTTGTTATTGATGTGTTCTATTCCGCAGGTCACCCCAATGTGGGCGACGGAGTAACGGAGAACCTGATTTGATGAAAAAAACCGCATGTGAGATCGGTCTCGTTTCCGATTCTCAGATGCGGTTTTGCTGTTGTTATTCTATTTCGAAATAAACCGTAAAGGTATCTCCGAAAATATCAAACGGCATCAGGATTGTTTTTTTGCCGTCTGTTTCTTCTATTTTGCAGACCGAAGAAGAGTCGTTGTAAAAGTGGAGCGTGATCTCGTCTCCGCCTTCATAGAGGAAAGTGCCTGTCGAAGTGGTATCTTCACTGCTGACGCCCATTCTGAGGTCAAAGGTCCCGTCCTCGTTAAACTCGATCGCACCGCCGTATGTTCTGTACGCAGTACCGTAGAGTTCTTCTCCGCTGATCTCGTTCCCGGAAGGATCGAGAATTCGACGAGCTTTCCATTCGCCCGAGATCTCGGATTCATACCCTGTGGGTTCGCTCTCGATCTCAACGGGGATAACCTCGTCTTCGCTGCTTGTGCTTGACAAAGTGGATTCAGGCTTAGAGTCTGTGGTTTTCTTTGAAACGGTTTCGGATTCAGATGATGATTCTTGTGCAGACATATTGTTTTCAGAAGAATTGATGGCTGAGCTTTCCTGCGAGTTTTCGCTGCTTACGCTTTCAGGTTTACTTTCGTCACCGGTTGATGACGATGCGCTTGCGATGCTGTGTATATCGGCAGTATCGGCTTTGCTGCATGAGCAAAAGCAGAGTACCATTGCTGCAGCAAGTGCAGTGATAATGATTTTTTTCATAATAGATCTCTCCTTTGGCAGTAGTATTACTGTTGTAGAATTTGATTATACACTGTAATTTTTAATATATCAATTATGAATCTATTAAGATAATGTAAAAAACACATTCCCCTGTTATCGGAAAATGTGTTTTAATATTATCTCGAGAAATAAATTTTGTAATTATTTCCGCCGTACACAACGGGCAGTATAAGCATTTCGGTACCGTCGACTTTTGTAAGATTAAGTGTTGCGGGAGCAAGATTTGCGTCGTCGTAATGCAGAATAAGCGTGTTATCACGCTGTTCGTAATACCCCGTGTTTTCAAAACCTTCGGGAATAATACCTATGGTGAAGCGGAACTCGCTGTATTCGTCGAGATCAAGAACGCCTGCATAGTTGAAAACGCTTCCGTAAACATCTCGTCCGTCAACCTCTTTGCCTTCGCTGTCAAGCATTTTCTCAACGATCCATAATCCCGAAAGATAGGGCGGATCGGGCACTTCTTCCGAGTTTGTATCTGTATTTTCACTTGTGTCCGAGTCTGTGTCGGATGTTGTATCCGTTGAGGTGTCTGTTGAGCTGTCGGTGCTGTCGCTTGACTCGGGCGGTCTGGCGATAGTGTCGGAAGCTGCCTCATATTCATCCGAGCGTGACGGAATAACATCATCACGTCCGTTCGAGCTTGATTCCTCTGTTTTTGACTCGGCTTTTGATTCTGTTTCGGATTCTTCGTTTTTTGATTCGTTTTTGGATTCGGCTTCGGATTCTTCCTTTTTTGATTCCTGCTTTTCCTCAGTTGTTTCCGTATCGGAGTCGCTTTCGGTTGAGAGTGTGGAAGTAATCTCGCTTGCAGCGTCAAAATTCGGCGCCGATGCGTCGGATGATTTGTCTTTCGCAGCGCACGAACACAGCGTACATACCGCAAACAATGCCGATATTAATACAGCAGCCTTTTTCATTTGTAAAACCTCCGTATTTTTTTGTAGCAACTATAATTATATACAATCTGCGACGGCTTTTCAAGATATAAAAGCTGACAAAATTAAGGTATGAGCCTTGAAAATATTGTGTTTTATGATGCCGAAATACAGTGAAATTTGAATTATTGGGGAAAGTGCTCATAAATATCTCAAAAAAATTCGTTTTTCCTATTGATTTTTTGAGATACTTGTTGTATAATAAATAAGCTAACAAAATCCATATATTTTTATATGCGGGCGGCAGGCCCTGTACGATGGGGCGCCGTGAACCATGTCAGGCGGGGAACCGAGCAGCATT
>CADBRK010000265.1 GCA_902797065.1 uncultured Ruminococcus sp. | reverse complement strand
CGCAGGAGCTAAAGCTCCACGACGTTTGTTGACGTCGTCGCTCGCTCCAATCAAGCGAGCTTGTTGGAGCTTAGCTCCTCGTTTAATGTGACAATTTAGGTTTTATTTCGCCTTACTCTCACAGTAAATACATCTGTATATTCTCTTTTCTCTGTCGGTCAGCTTAAATATATGCTTTAACTCCTGCTCCTCCTGAGAAATACATCTCGGGTTCTTGCACTTTATAACATCAACAAGCCTTTCGGGAAGCTCGGGGTTAAACTTGCTTACGATCTTACCGTCCTTGATAATATTGACCGATACACCCGGATCAAGATAACCAAGCATGTCAACGTCTATGTCGATAAGAGTATCTATCTTGATAATGTCCTTTTGACCGTTTTTGGAGCTGGGCGCATTCTTTATGATAGCTACCGTGCAGTTGAGTTTATCAAGCCCCATCTTCTGATATAGAAGCATGCTTTTGCCCGATGAGATGTGATCTATAACAATACCGTTATTGATTGAATCTATAACCATTTATTCCACCCCCAAAAGCTTCATTATCAGCGCCATACGCATATACTTGCCGTTTAATACCTGCTTGAAATAACAAGCGCGCTTGTCGTTGTCAACAGCTACCGATATTTCGTTGACTCTCGGCAGCGGGTGCATCACTGCAAGGTCTTCTTTTGCTGTCTCCAGCTTATCGGGAGTAAGAATATAGCTGTCTTTTAGTCTGATATAATCCTGCTCGTTGAAAAATCTTTCCCTCTGTACACGCGTCATATAGAGTATATCAAGCTCGGGCATAGAGCCAAGCAGATCGGTCGTTTCGGTGTAGGAAATATTGTTTTTCCTGAGTACATTGTTTGTTACATAATCGGGCAGCTTAAGTTCCTCGGGAGAGATAAGAATAAACTTTATGCCCTTGTATCTTGACATAGCGTTGATAAGGGAATGTACCGTTCTGCCGAATTTCAGGTCGCCGCATAATCCGATGGTGAGGTTGTCAAACCCGCCTTTCTCACGGTATATTGTCAGAAGATCTGCAAGAGTCTGAGTCGGGTGGTTATGTCCGCCGTCGCCTGCATTGATTATCGGTACGCTTGCAGCCATAGACGCTACCATCGGCGCGCCCTCTTTGGGGTGACGCATTGCAATAATGTCGGCATAGCATGATACAGTTTTTACCGTGTCGGATACGCTCTCGCCCTTTGCCGCAGATGAATTGTTCGCAGCGGAGAACCCGATAACATTTCCTCCAAGCTCATACATAGCCGCCTCAAAGCTCAGACGTGTTCTGGTAGACGGTTCAAAGAAAAGCGTTGCGAGCTTTTTTCTCTTGCATTTCTCGGCGTACTTGTCGGGATTATCAATAATATCGCACGCAGTTGCAATGAGTTCGTCTATCTCCTGTGTTGAAAGATCGAGAATGTCAATAATACTTCTCATTATGCTTCACCTATCCAGCTTTCATCAGACGGGTTGTTGCGGAATTTGATAAGCTTTTCTTTGTCCTCGGGTTTGATATATCCCTGTTCCGCCGCAACTTCTGCGATTACGTCAAGGTTTGTCAGGCTGATATTCTTTACATTTGCAGCGGCAAGTCTGTCGATACCCTTCTGCATACCGTAAGTAAAAATACTTGCAATACCGAGTACCTCTGCGCCCGCATCACGCAGTGCGTTAACTACCTCGATCACACTGCCGCCTGTCGAGATAAGATCCTCGATTACAACTACTTTTTGTCCCTTTTCGAGCTTGCCCTCGATCTGATTTCCTCTGCCGTGATCCTTTGCGCCCGAACGTACATATCCCATAGGAAGGTTGAGAATAGTAGCAGTCATAGCGGCGTGAGCGATGCCAGCAGTGCTTGTACCCATGAGCATCTCGCACTCGGGGTAGTTCTCTTCAACTACTCTTGCAAGAGCGTTTTCTACATCGTCTCTCACTCTCGGCGCAGAGAGTGTAAGCCTGTTGTCACAATATATAGGGCTTTTGATACCGCTTGCCCAAGTGAACGGTTCCTGAGGTCTTAAAAAAACAGCATTGATAGATAACAGATCCTTAGCAATAATTCTTTCCATAATTAACTCTCCTTTAATAAAAACTTTTCCAGATCCTCTACGGTGTCGATAATATAGTCTGCGCCGTATTCTTCCGCTTCTTGGCGGCTGCCGTATCCGTAGAGTATATATGCGGCTTTTATACCGGTTTCTTTTGCTCCGAGTATATCGTGTTTTCTGTCGCCGATCATGATAACTTCCGACAGATCGGTGACTCCCGATGAATCAAGAGCAAATCTGATAACGTCTGCTTTTGAATTTCTTTCTTTACCGAGCGTGCTTCCTGCGATCATATCAAAATAATCGGAAACACCGAAATTTTCGATTATCTTCACAGCGTATATCTCGGGTTTAGACGTTGCGAGGATAACCTTTTTATTATGATCTTTTAGTTTGCACAGCAGCTGTTTTATACCGCTGTAAATCGCTGCTTCGTTGATCCCTTTTGGCGCATAGTACTCACGGTACAGCGTGATCGCCTGTTCTGTCTGCTTATCATCAAAACCATAGAATTCTTTGAACGAAGCAGACAGGGGAGGGCCGATAAATTTTTTCAGTTCTCTTTTGTCGGGTACATTAATACCCATATGCGTTAATGCATAATAAACCGAATTGATTACACCTTCAGCGGAATCAGCAACAGTCCCGTCAAGGTCGAACAGAATGTATTTAAACATACAGATCAACCTACAAATTCGCTCACACAGCGTCTGTACGCAGCAACGGGATCGTCAGCCTGAGTGATCGGGCGGCCTACGACTATGTAATCGGAACCGATCTCACGAGCCTTTACAGGTGTTGTTACACGCACCTGATCGCCGATGTCGCCGTCTGCAAAGCGCACTCCGGGAGTAACGGTAACAAAATCGCTGCCGCAGGTATCATGTACCTTAGCCGCTTCAAGCGGTGAGCAGACAACTCCGTCAAGCCCTGCTTTCTTGGCGTTCATCGCATAGTGCATAACAACTTCGTCGATAGGCTTGTTTATTAGCAGTTCTTCGTTCATGCGTTCTTCACTTGTAGATGTAAGCTGAGTTACGGCGATAAGTATAGGTCTTGTACCGTCTTCTCTTGTAAGCCCTTTTATCGCTGCTTCCATCATAGCGATTGTACCCGCGGCGTGAAGGTTGCACATATCTACATCGAGTCTTGACAGAACGTTCATAGCCTTCATAACGGTGTTAGGAATGTCATGCAGCTTGAGATCAAGGAAGATCTTGTGTCCCATAGCTTTGATCTCCTTAACGATCTCAGGACCTGCCGCATAGAAAAGCTCCATGCCTATTTTTACAAAAGGCTTCTCCTCCTTGAATTTTGAAAGAAAGCTTATAACTTCTTCTTTGCTGCTGAAATCGCAGGCAATAATTACATCGCGTCCCATTAGTGTGAACCTCCTATTATATCCGATAGATTTTCTATATTATACTGCTTCATTACAAGCGGCAGTTCTTCGATTATATTTTTGCATGCGCAGGGTTCGATAAGATTCGCAGCGCCTACCTGTACTGCGGACGCGCCTGCAAGCATCATCTCTATAACGTCTCGTGCGGTAGTAACGCCGCCCATGCCGATTATCGGAACAGAAACTGCCTCGTATACCTGATAGACCATTCTCAATGCAACGGGGAATATGGCAGGACCCGAAAAGCCGCCCATTTTGTTGGCGATAACAGGCTTTCTCGTTCTGAGGTCGATCCTCATTCCGAGCAGAGTGTTGATTAGGCTTATACCGTCTGCGCCGCCTTCTTCGCACGCTTTGGCAATAGATACAATATCCGTAACATTGGGGCTGAGCTTGATATAAACCGGTTTTGTCGTAACAGCCTTTACTGCCTTTGTAACCTCATAGGCAGATTCCGGCGATGTTCCGAAACTCATTCCGCCGTTGTGAACGTTCGGGCAGCTTATGTTTACTTCTATAATGCCTACCTGATCTTCTTTATCAATTTTAGCGCAGGAGTATGCGTAATCGTCTACCGAGAAACCGCTTATATTTGCAATTATCGGCTTTGAATAGACCTTCGCAAGCTTTGGCAGTTCCTCGGATATTACTTTGTCAACACCGGGGTTCTGCAGTCCTACCGAATTGATAAGACCTTCCGTGCATTCTGCGATTCGGGGAGTAGGATTACCGAAACGTCCTTCTCTTGTTGTACCCTTGCAGGAGATAGACCCGAGAATGTTAATGTCGTATATGTCGGCAAACTCATATCCGAATCCGAATGTTCCGCTTGCGGGGATCACGGGATTATCAAGCGTGAGTCCGCTGAGTGTAACCTTAGTGTTTACCATATGATCTCCTCCTTTTCAAGTACGGGACCGTCTTTGCAAATGCGTTTTGTGCCGTATTTTGTCTCACACGAGCAGCCCATACATGCACCGAAACCGCAGCCCATTCTTTCCTCAAAGCTGAACTGTCCGCTTGTGACAGTTGCATTATACACAGCCTTGAACATAGGCATAGGACCGCAGGTGTAAAAATAGGTGTACTCACCGACAAGAGGAAAAGCGTCTGTAACAAAGCCTTTGGTTCCGTAAGTGCCGTCTGCTGTTGTGATATACACATCTGCGCCGAGTTTTCCGAAGGATTTTTCAAAGAAAACATCGTCCTTGCTGTTAAAGCCCAGAATAACGGCAGGCTTTGCGCCTTGTTCAATGAGCTTTTTGCATAGATTATAGAGAGGGGGTACGCCGACTCCGCCGCCGATAAGTAGAGGTCTTTTACCTGCCTTTGAGACGTCGTATCCGTTGCCGAGTCCGCTGAGCACGTCGAGGTTATGATACGCTTCAAATCTGCTCATCATTTCTGTACCCTGACCGACTGCCTTGTAAATAATCGTGATCGTGTTTTCGTCATAATCACATATTGAAATGGGTCTGCGCAGATAGAATCCGTCAAGCTTAATATTGATAAACTGACCGGGGGCGGTGATTGCGCTTGTGTCGCCGCCGAGTATCATTTTGTATACGTCTTTGGCTATTTTTATGTTTGACAGCACAGAAAAAATACCTTGTTTCATAATTACCTCCGTTTTTTTATTATTCAAGTGAACATATAATGATTTCGTCTGTTTCGTATATATCCTCATCAAGAAGCTTCCATACATCCTCTCGGAAATCGTCCATTGTTTTATCGTGAAGTATAAACCAGTGATCGGGATCGTTGTGCTTTGTTCCTATACCCAACAGATTTGCCTCATAATGACTGATTATGTTGTCTTCATCAATATCATATTTATATATGAGATATGCAGCGAACACAGTTGCATTCTCCCACACTTTATCAAAATACGCCTGCTGCTTTTCGACGTCATAATCTGTTATTTCCCAGTTCTCGTCATAGTAAAAACCGGCAGGTTCGCATATCTCGAAAGATAATCTTGTGTTGTTGACAGGGTAACCGGCATGCCAGCCTCTTTGTTCAAACGGAAGATACTGATATACGCCCTTATCGTCAAGAAAAGCATGCACGCAAGCGTCAACTTTACCGTTATTCCACATTGAATACCACTGATCTGCCGTTATACCGGGTTCTGCGGTTGAATGAACAACAAGACCGTACAGATCATAAAAATCATACGATTCGCTGTAGCAGTCGTTGTAGATCATGATCTCTTTTGTAAGCTTTAATGTATGATCGCCGACCTGTATAGTTTTCTCGGTTTTATTATTCACAACAGTGACGTCACATTCAGCAGTAAGGCCGTTTGAAGCCGTAACAACAACGTGATCCGTACCCGGGTGGTACCCTTTTAACAGTCCGCTGGCATAAGAGACTTCGAGAACCGTTTCACCCGTACCGTCATATGATATTGCGCCGTCATATTCATAATAGTATGTAAGTCCTTCGTCGCTTCCGTTGATCACCTGCGGATTGAGCGTAGTTCTGTCACCGCAGTTAATGGTGATTTTTTCGGGCAGATACAGCATAGGTTTTTCTTCATAGGGTTCGTCCGTATCTGACTCGTCGGGTGAAGGTTCTTCTGTATCTGATTCGGTTGAATCGGGTTTGATCGAATCAGGTTCGTCCGGAGTTTCGTTTTTTTCGTCGGGCTTATCGTTTGTTTCGGTAACTTCTTCGGGTGTATCGGCGGTGTCTTTGACTTCGTCAGGCTTGTCGTTTGTATCTTTGATGACTTCCGGCTCGTCGGCAGTTTCAATTTGTACTTTTGTATCGGTGTCGGTTCCTTCGGTTTTCGGTTTATCCGTATCCGTATCATCTTCCGAAGGTTTTTCTTCGGTATCTGTATCGACATCGGTTTCGTCAATAACAGGCTTGTCAAAGGCGGGAACACGTATACCGACAGCATATCTCAGAATATACAGCGAATCTATATTTGTTACTCTGGTGTCGTTATTGCAGTCTGCTGCCGTTTTCTGATTCTCATTGAGCGTAATAAGTCCGACAGCAGCCCTTTGTACTATCATTGAATCCAGAGACGTGATTTTTCCGTCTCCGTTTACATCGCCCTTGATTATATCGGCTTTAACAGGTAAGATCATAGACGATATTGCGGCGATCAATGACAGCAGTACTGCAAGAGTCTTTTTCATATAATATATCCTTTCATGTGCGAAATACAGTTCATAGTCTGAGCATAGCAAGAAATAGTGAAATAATCGTTGTATTATTTCGTATTTAACATTATCCAATCAAAGGCAAACATATATAGTCTTTGATTGGATAATAGTTTTTTTACATATCTATAGTAGAAATACAAAGTGTTGTTTCTTCGAGGACGTCAAGCAGCGCTCTTACAGTGTCAAGCGCGGTAAATATAGCGACGTTGTTTTCAACTGCCCAACGTCTGATACGGTAACCGTCGTGACTGTTCTCATGATAGATGTCCTTTGTATTGATTACATAGCTGATGTAACCCGAGCGGAAGGAAGAGAATATATCGTCGTTTTCGCCGATCTTCTGTCTTACTCTTGTTCTGATACCGTGATCCTTGAGGAACTGAGCAGTTCCTTCTGTTGCCTCGATATTGAATCCGAGATTATAGAAACGTCTGATAAGCGGAAGCGCTTCTTCCTTGTCAACATCAGCTATTGTAGCGAATACTGTTCCGTAGTTTACCATTTTTGTGCCGGACGACTGCAAAGCTTTGTACAGTGCTCTTGTAAGAGTATTGTCATAGCCGATAGCCTCGCCGGTTGATTTCATTTCGGGGGAGAGGTAAGCGTCAAGACCGCTGAGCTTTGAGAAGGAGAAAGCAGGAGCCTTTACGTACCAGCGTTCCTTCTCTTTGGGATATACAACGTCAATGCCCTGTTCTTTCAGGCTCTTTCCGAGAATTGCAAGAGTTGCAATATCGGCAAGCGAATAACCTGTTGCCTTAGAAAGGAACGGAACTGTTCTTGATGAACGGGGGTTTACCTCGATGACATAAACATCGTTATTTCTGTCTACAATGAACTGAATGTTGTAAAGTCCGACAATGCCGATACCGAGACCGAGTTTTACGGTGTAATCAATGATTACATCCTTGACATCCTGCGGAATAGTGAACGAAGGATATACGCTGATGGAGTCGCCCGAATGAATACCCGTTCTCTCGACGTGTTCCATAAGTCCGGGGATAAATACATCTTTTCCGTCGCAAACAGCGTCTACCTCGCACTCCTTGCCGACAATATATTTGTCAACAAGCACAGGCTTGTCTTCATCGACTTCAACGGCCGTTTTGAGGTAGTGCCTGAGCATATTCTCGTTGGCTACTATCTGCATTGCGCGTCCGCCCAATACGTAACTCGGACGAACAAGTACAGGGTAACCTATTTCGGCAGCGGCTTTTACGCCGTCCTCGATATTTGTTACAGCCTGACCCTTCGGCTGAGGAATTTTCAGCTCCTCCATGATCTTCTCGAAAGAGTCGCGGTTTTCTGCCTTTTCGATCGCCTCAACATCTGTACCAACTATCTTAACGCCTCTTTTCATCAGCGGTTCTGCAAGGTTGATCGCAGTCTGACCTCCGAGAGAAGCTATAACGCCTTCGGGCTTTTCAAGCTCGATAATATTCATTACGTCCTCGACAGTAAGCGGTTCGAAATAAAGCTTGTCGCTTGTCGTGTAGTCTGTCGATACAGTCTCGGGGTTGTTGTTGATGATAATAGCTTCATATCCGTTGTTCTTGATGGTTGCAACGGCGTGTACTGTGGAATAGTCAAACTCAACGCCCTGACCGATACGTATCGGCCCCGAACCGAGAACTATGATCTTCTTTCTGTTACTTACTATCGACTCGTTTTCCTGTTCATATGTCGAGTAGAAATAGGGGATATATGACTCAAACTCGGAAGCGCATGTATCTATCATCTTATAAACAGGGAACATATTGTTCTTTTTTCTGAGAGCATAAATATCGTCCTCTGTTGTGTTCCAGAGTTTTGCGATGTACTTATCCGAGAATCCCATTCTCTTTGCACGGTAAAGCACATCAAGATCATCGTTATTATCCGCAACAACACGCTCAAACTCAACGATATTCTTGATCTTCTCCAGGAAGAACATATCTATTTGAGTAATTTCAAATATTTCGCGAAGATCAATGCCGTTCCAGATAAGCTCCGCTATAGCGTATATTCTGTCGTCTGTACCCTTGCGGATATATGCAAGAAGATCATCGTTCGACATATCGTTGAATTTCGGCTTGTACAAGTGATAAACGCCGATCTCAAGAGAACGTACGGCTTTGAGCAGACTCTCCTCAAAGGTTCTGCCGATGCTCATTACCTCGCCCGTCGCTTTCATCTGTGTACCGAGTACATTAGATGCGTCCGAGAACTTGTCAAACGGGAATCTCGGCATTTTTGTAACAACATAGTCGAGCGTAGGCTCAAAGCTTGCAGGTGTGTTTGCGATCTGTATCTCATCAAGAGTCATGCCGACTGCGATCTTGGCGGATACTCTTGCGATCGGGTAGCCGCTCGCTTTTGACGCAAGTGCAGAAGAACGTGAAACTCTCGGGTTTACCTCTATAAGATAATAATCGAACGAAACGGGGTCAAGCGCAAACTGTACGTTGCAGCCGCCTTCTATCTTCAGAGCACGGATGATCTTCAGCGCAGAGTCACGCAGCATATGGTACTCTTTGTTTGTAAGCGTCTGGCTCGGTGCTACAACTATCGAGTCGCCTGTGTGAATTCCTACGGGATCGAGGTTTTCCATGTTACAGATCGTGATAGCCGTGTCGTTGGCGTCTCTTATTACTTCGTACTCGATCTCTTTAAAGCCCTTTACGCTCTTTTCTACAAGTACCTGGTGAACAGGGGAGAGTTTGAGCGCATTTTTCATTATGTCAACAAGCTCGTTCTCGTTATTTACAAAACCGCCGCCTGTACCGCCGAGAGTAAACGCAGGGCGGAGAACAACAGGGTAGCCGATCTCCTCGGCTGCTTTAAGACCTTCTTCTATCGAATGTGTGATTATTGAGGGAAGAACGGGTTCGCCTATTTCCTCACATAATTCTTTGAACAGCTCTCTGTCCTCGGCGCGCTCGATACTTTCTACTCTTGTTCCGAGAAGTTCAACCTGGCATTCTTCAAGAACGCCTTTTTTTGCAAGCTTCATGGCGAGGTTAAGACCTGTCTGACCGCCTATGCCGGGAACGATAGCGTCCGGACGCTCGTATCTGAGAATTTTTGCCATGTATTCGAGTGTAAGAGGCTCCATGTATACCTTGTCGGCAACGACAGTATCTGTCATGATAGTCGCAGGGTTGGAGTTGCACAGAATTACCTGATAACCTTCTTCGCGCAGCGCAAGACATGCCTGTGTGCCTGCATAGTCAAATTCGGCTGCCTGTCCGATAACAATAGGACCCGAACCGATAACCAAAACCTTTTTAATATCACTTCTTTTTGGCATATTATTTGCCCTCCTTCATATAACGGATGAACTTATTGAACAGATATGAGCTGTCCTGCGGTCCCGGTGAGCTTTCGGGGTGATACTGCACGCTGAATACTTTGTCCTTGTCACAAGCAACGCCCTCGATAGTGTTATCAAGAATGTTGATATGAGTAACCGAAAGGTCTGTATCCTTAACGCTCTCGCTGTCAACCGCAAAGTTGTGGTTCTGGCTTGTTATTTCTATCTTACCGGTTTCGAGATTCTTTACGGGGTGGTTACCGCCTCTGTGACCGAATTTCAATTTATATGTTTTTGCACCGTAAGCAAGATTAATAAGCTGATGACCGAGACAAATACCAAAGATAGGATATTTTCCTCTGAGCGCCTTGACGAGAGCGATCGTTTCGGGAACATCTTCGGGGTCTCCGGGTCCGTTTGAGAAGAATACACCGTCGGGATTCAGCTTTTCGATCTCTTCGGGCTTCGTGTTATAGGGTACAACCGTTACATTACAGCCAAGCTTGTTCAGGCTTCTGATAATGTTCAGCTTGATACCGCAGTCAACGGCAACGACTTCAAGCTTCGGGTGAGCAGTTCGTGAGTACCACTTTTTCTTGCAGCTTACCTTTGAAACTGCGTCTGTCGGAATATTGGTTGTACGCAATATTTCCATACACTCGTCGTGAGGCTTTTCGGCGTCTGTAATAAGTACCTTGCAGCAGCCGTGGTCTCTGATCTTTCTTGTGAGCATTCTTGTATCAATGCCCGATATGCCCGGTATTTCATAATCTTCAAGTATTTCGTCAAGCGTTTTTGTGTATCTGAAATTGGAGGGCAGATTGTTATATTCACGAACCACAAGACCGCCGATAGTCGGAATTTTGGTTTCAAAATCATCGTCTGCGATTCCGTAATTACCGATCAGCGGATAAGTCATAACAACCATCTGATATGTGTACGAAGGGTCAGATACGATCTCCTGATATCCAACCATAGACGTATTGAATACGAGTTCGCATACCTTATCGCAAGTATGCCCGAACCCCGTGCCGAAGTATTCGCTTCCGTCCTCCAGAACGATTTTTCTGTTGTTTAAAGTTTCCATTTTATTTCCCCCTTAACAATTGTCATTACGCATTCACCGTAAACCTCCATGCCCTCAAAGGGAGTTGCACGTCCCATCGAGAGGAAAGAGTCGGGATCTACATTATATTTCTTATCAAGCTTCCACACGCAAAGATTCGCAGGAAGTCCTTCTTTTATCTCGGTATTTATCCCGAAGCGTCTGCCGGGATTTACACTCATCAATTCTATAAGCTTTTCAAGAGAAATGATATTGTTCAAAACAAGCTTTGAATAAAGCACCGGGAATGCTGTTTCAAGCCCCACAACACCCATAAGGCTTTTTTCGAGTCCTCTTGATTTCTCCTCTTTGCTGTGCGGCGCATGGTCTGTCGCTATCATATCTATAGTGCCGTCTTTGATGCCTTCGATCAGCGCCTGTCTGTCAGATTCACTTCTGATAGGCGGATTCATCTTAAATCTTCCGTCCTCTTCAAGCTGACTGTCGTTGAACACAAGGTAATGCGGACCTGTTTCGCATGTTATATCGACGCCGTTTTTCTTCGCTTGTCTGATAATTTCCACACTCTCTTTTGTAGAAATATGGCATACATGATATTTGCACCCGCTTTTTGCGGCAAGCTCTATATCACGTTTGATCTGTCCCCATTCGCTCTCGGAGCAGATGCCTTTGTGACCGTGCTGCTTTGCATATTCACCGTCGTGGATATATCCGCCTTTGAGAAGCTCGTTTACTTCGCAGTGTGCTGCGATGATCTTGTCGAGCGTTTTTGCTTTTTTCATAGCCGCAAGCATCATCTCGTCGCTCTGTACACCTCTGCCGTCATCCGAGAATGCAACAGCGTATCTGCTCATTCCTTCCATATCGGAAAGCTCTTTGCCTTCTTCGTTGATCGTGATAGACCCGTAAGGGTGAACGCCGATCACAGCGTCTTTCTCAATTATATCTGTTTGTGCCTTGATATGCTCAACACTGTCGGGAACAGGGCTGAGATTCGGCATGGAACATATGTCTGTATAACCTCCGTGCGCACCTGCCATTGAACCTGTCTTAATTGTTTCTTTATACGAAAAACCCGGTTCTCTCAGATGTACATGTACATCAATAAAACCGGGAAAAATGAAACAATTATTCAAATCAATAACGTTACAATCAGCAGTAAGGCCGGTACCAACAGAAACAATTTGCCCGTCGCAAATAAGAATATCTTTTTTGCAGATTGCAGAATCGTGAAAAACCATAGCATTTTTCAGCAAACAGTTCATCTTGGAAAACCCCTTTGCATATTACCTAAGAGAAACGGAAAGCCCATAAATCTCTCATAACATTCTATCATTTTACACACTGCTTGTCAAGCTACAAAATTATTAAAAAATGAATATTCATGCATTTTTGTGTATATAGGATGTATGATCGCAGGATTTTATACATTGAATAAAAGACCGCATTATAGAAATAATAGTAATATTCCAAAATGAGAGGTTAATATTATGAATAAGAATAAACGAATCAATCCGCAGGAAGAAAGACGAAGAACCGTCAAATATTCGGACCGTGTTCAGCCGGACGCATATACGGACGAAGTTCTTAAATGCGGGCCGATAAATCAGACGCTCATGTCCGCAGAGAGATACAGAACCGATAAGACAACAAATGCGGCTGTTCCGAGCGATACGGCAGTCGAGAATATGCGTGACTGGAGTATCGAAAAGAGAGTATGACACATATCAAGAACGGTTTATCCGAAAATAGATTATTCTTAATGCTGTTCTCGGTTCCCCGACTTGTAAAAAGCTGCTGTTTCTCCGTTCCTTTCAAGTATGAGCGATTGACCGCTGAGTGAATAATTAAATACGTATTCATTTTTCAGGCTGTTATCAATTATAACTATTGTATTTTCGGAGATGATACAAAGCCCCTTGATAATGCAGCTTTCGCCGTAACTGCTGATGGCAAGAGCTGCATTATCATTTTCAAAACTCAGTGCTGCGGATATATCGTCATTGCGGATCTGCCATTCAAACGAACGTATCTCGTCTGCTTCGGTATTTATTATTTCCGTACATGAGCTGCACATAAGAACAACTGACATCATTATAAGGATAGTAATATTTTTTATTTTCTTCATGACCGATCTCCTTTTTTTCTTATTCAATTTTTATGTGCAGAAAAAGCAATTTATGATAAAGAGTACAAAATCGGTAATCGTTGGTTCTATTACGAACCTGAAATGCATAAGATATATTAGTATATCAAAAGGACGTGTACAAGATGGACAACAATCTTATAAGAGTGCTTAACAGTTTTTCGGAACAGTTTTGCAGGATAATAAAAACAAAACTTGATTCGGTCAGCGAGATAAGGATACGGAGCAATAAACCTGTAGTTATATATATGTCGTGTATGCCGTACCTTATAGCGGAGGACGGAGACTTTCTTCCCGCCGATAAACAAACCATTCTGAATGATGATTGCATCAAGTTTTCGTCAAGAGAGATAAAGAACGCATTTGCGCGTATATGCGAGTACTCTGTCTATAAATATCAGTCCGATATAAACAACGGCTTTGTTACTGTCTGCGGCGGACACAGAATAGGTATATGCGGTACGGCTGTATTGAGCGACGGGAAGGTAAAATCAATTTCGGATATTTCTTCCGTAAATATACGTATCGCCCATGAATTCATCGGGTGCAGTGCTGAACTGCTGCAGAGGACAGGCATTGATTCGGGCTTTCTGATATGCGGTGTTCCGTCATCGGGAAAAACAACTCTGCTCAGAGACATCGGACGCACTTTGTCTTCGGAGATACCGGCAAAGGTATCTATTGTAGATGAAAGAGGGGAGATCGCTGCACGTTTCGGCGGCGAAAACTGTTTTGACACAGGTCTGTGTGACATTTACAGCGGTTACCCGAAAAATAAAGCTATAATCGACTCTATAAGAACGATGTCGCCCGATTATGTGATCTGTGATGAATTGACGGGCGCAGACGTTGAGAGCGTTCTATATACTCTCAATTACGGTGTGAAGCTGATCGCTTCTTTGCATTGTGACAGCCCCGAAACCGCAAAAAACAACGGTGCATTCAGAAAGCTTACGGGAACACACGCATTTGAAAAGATAGTGTTCCTTGACAGCCGTACGCCGTGCAGAATTAGCAGGATTCTTACTATGGAGGAGTTGTATGCCGATTAAAGCGGTTGGCGCAGTTTTAATAATGACGTCGGGTATTCTGATCGGTGTTTCGCTTAAAAGCAGATTATCATA
Source organism: uncultured Ruminococcus sp. (assembly GCA_902797065.1). Lineage (GTDB taxonomy): Bacteria > Bacillota > Clostridia > Oscillospirales > Acutalibacteraceae > RUG592. The sequence goes on along the minus strand of CADBRK010000265.1, from coordinate 1,154 downwards.
CCGTGTTGATCTGCTTAAAGAAGTATATGATTTTCTGCTGTATATAAAAAGAAATTTAAACTACGATATGCCTGCTTTATCGGACTTGTTTTGTCAATACGGCACCGAATGGGGGTGCGGACTTATCGGAGTTATTTCAGACTCTCTTGAAAATGACGAACCTTTTGAAAAAATCGTTGAACACTCCTTTAGTGCAGCGGAAATCATGAATACCCTGAACGTCAGCGAACAGAATTATTTAAAAAGTGTTTTTCTGCAGCTTGGTTCAAGCGATTCCGAAAGTCAGCTTATGCTGATCGACAGCTCTGCTGCACAGCTTGAATGTATGATAAAAGAATCAACCGAAGAAAAGGACAGAAAGTCGAGAGTATATATGTCGTTATCCGTATATTCGGGTATGATAATTGCGATATTGTTAATATGAATTAAAACAGAAAGGGCTTGAAAATGGGGATAGATCTGTTGTTTAAAATTGCTGCGATAGGCATGATCGTTGCCGTGCTTACTCAGGTATTGTCTAAAGCGGGCAGAGACGATCAGGCGATGCTTACTGCGCTTGCGGGACTTGTGATAGTTCTGACAATGGTAGTGCAGCAGGTGAGTTCTTTGTTTGCGTCAATGAAGTCGGTTTTCGGTTTATAGCCATGAATATCATATCTTTGTGCGTACTCGGTGTGTTTGCTGTGATTTCGAGCGTTGCGCTGCGAAAGTATACACCGGAAGTATCTTCGCTTATGCTGATCTCGTGCGCTGTAATAATAACAGTTATATATCTTCCTACGGCGAATAATCTGATAAACTCGATCAGTACTTTGACGGAAAAATCTTCAATAAAAAGCGAATACATAAGTATCCTGATCAAATCTCTGGGGATTTGTTATCTTACTCAGATCTCGGTGAATATCTGCAAAGAGAACGGCAGTATGTCTGTGGCGGTCCAGCTTGAAATTGCAGGGAAGCTTCTGATATTGCTTCTGTCCATCCCGATTTTTAACGATATAATAGATATTGTATATAATTTCATCTGAGAAATATATCAATAATTGTGTCAATATTTTAGCGATATTTCATGTTGACGGTTTTTTGAAAAAATGGTAAAATATAAGTATAACAAACGTCGATGTCCACCGAGTCTCGCCTGCCGGCTCGGTCGG
>CADBRK010000264.1 GCA_902797065.1 uncultured Ruminococcus sp. | reverse complement strand
TCCCATTCTCTCGAACCTGATCTCGTTTACAAACTCCGCAAGCTCTTCAAACTGTTCTTCCGTTTCTCCGGGGAATCCCGTAATAAAGGTAGTTCTGAGAGTAAGCCCGGGAATTCTTTCTCTTAGCTTAGTGATAAGAGATGTAAGTTCCTCACGGCTGCCCTTCCTGCCCATACGTTTTAGTACCTCTGCGTTACAGTGCTGGAGCGGTATATCCATATACTTGAGGAGTTTTTCCTCCGTGGCAAATACTTCGATAAGCTCATCGGTAATACATTCGGGGTAACAGTAAAGCACCCTTACCCATTCTATGCCATCGACCCTGCAAAGACGTTTTAACAGTTCGGCAAGCTTATACTCTCCGTAAATATCAACGCCGTATTTTGTAGTATCCTGCGCAATAACGATAAGCTCTTTTACACCGTTCTTTGCAAGAGTCTCTGCTTCGTTTACTATGTTGTCGATCTCTCTTGAACGGTACTTTCCTCTTATCATAGGGATAGCACAGTATGTACAGTGATTGTCGCAGCCTTCTGCGATCTTTATATAAGCGTAATAATAAGGCGTACTCTGTATTCTGCCGCCCTCCAGCGGAAGACTGCACTTATCCGGAAATGTTTCGACCTTCTTGTTTTCGAGTACCTGCGCAACAATATCGGCTATCTGTTCGTTTGCGCCTATGCCGACTGCTGCGTCTATCTCGTAAAGCTCCTTCATCATCTGATCCCGGTATCTTTCCGCAAGGCAGCCGGTTGCGATGATCGCTTTTATCTTGCCCTCTTTTTTTAGTGCGGCAAGCTCCAGTATTTCGTCTATGCTTTCCTGCTTTGCGCTTTCTATAAATCCGCAGGTGTTTATAATCGCCACATCGGCCATAGCCGCTTCTTCCACGATCTTATATCCTGCATTTCTGAGAGTGCAGAGCATCAATTCTGCATCAACGCGGTTTTTAGCGCAGCCAAGGCTGACCATTCCCACAGTATTCTGCATTATTCTTCCTCCTAAAATCCTATTCAAATTCCGCCAAAGCAGATTTAATATCTCCCCAATTATATCCGAGCCTCTGCAGGGCGGCTATAGTTCTTCGTCTGTTCTTCTCATCGTCAAGCTTATCGGAATACTTTTTTTCAATTATGTCGATCAGCTGTTCAACGGGATCTATCTCGAACTCGTCCGCTATTTCTTCGCAGAGTTCCTTGTCTATACCTTTTTCCATCAGTTTGTATACCACGCCTCTGTACGACAGCTTCTTAATATAAAACAGATCATGCGCCAGACGACGCGCGTACTTTTCATCGTCAATAAGACCCAGTTCTTCCATACGCGAACATATCTCTTCGGCTGTATCTTCGGAAGCTTCTTTGATAAGCTTATCGAACAATCCTTTACGGGAATAATCCTTGCCTGACAGCAGCCACAATGCTTTCTCTTTGGCGCGTCTGTACTCGCATTTCTCTATAAGCTCATGAAGCTCATCGTCGTCTATCTCCATACCTGCGGAAACACCGTATTCACTCAGAGCGCGCGTATCGAGAGATAACGCAAACTCGCCGTCGATATATAATCTACTCATGCCCTTCCTTGCGGGCTGTATATCGGTTATCGTCATTACATTTTAATATCGAGCATAAGATCGTCCAGTTCCTGTGACGACGCACTGCCCGATGTACCGCCGTCAGAGGAATCATCAGTCGTTATCTCGATAGTATTATCGGAGAAATCCTCCTCGGAAATATCCTCTGTATCAGTTTCTGCCTCGGCTTCTTCGATAGCCTGCTTCTTAGACTTGCCTTTGGCAACCTTACCCTTGGACTGGATCGGCGCAAGGTTGTCGATATTAGCCATGATCTTCTCTTCGATTTCCTTTGCAAGCGCGGGATCGTTCTTTAACATTTCCTTGACCTTATCTCTGCCCTGAGCAAGGCGTTTATCGCCGTAGCTGAACCATGCGCCCGACTTTTTGAGAACATCGGCACGAACGCCGAGGTCGACTATTTCGCCCTCTTTGGAGATACCCTTACCGTACATTATATCAAACTCTGCCTCTTTGAACGGCGGAGCCATCTTATTCTTAACCACCTTTACTTTGGTATGAGTTCCTATTACTTCTGAGTTTACTTTGATCGGGTCGCCCTTGCGAATCTCGATGCGTACGGAAGAATAGAATTTAAGCGCTCTTCCGCCCGGTGTTATCTCGGGATTACCGAACATAACGCCTACCTTTTCTCTGAGCTGGTTAATAAAAATAGCCACGCAGTTGCTCTTCGATATAGCGCCTGTGAGCTTCCTGAGTGCCTGAGACATAAGTCTTGCCTGCAGACCGACATGAGAATCGCCCATTTCGCCTTCTATCTCGGCTTTCGGAACAAGCGCCGCAACGGAATCCACTACTATTGCATCGATCGCCCCGGAACGAACAAGGGCTTCCGTTATTTCAAGAGCCTGCTCGCCCGTATCGGGCTGAGACACAAGCAGCGAGTCAACATCTACTCCGAGCGCCTTGGCATAAACCGGATCAAGCGCATGCTCGACGTCTATAAACGCTACCGTACCGCCATTCTTCTGAGCCTCTGCTATACAGTGGAGAGAAAGCGTCGTTTTACCCGAACTTTCGGGACCGTACATTTCTACGATCCTTCCTCTCGGCAAACCGCCTATTCCGAGTGCTATATCAAGCGATAACGATCCAGTCGGGATAGAATCTACTTTAAGCACCTCTTTTTGACCCATACGCATAATAGCGCCTTTACCGAACTGCTTTTCTATCTGTGCTATCGCAGTGCTGAGAGCTTTTGCTTTATCAACTGCCATTTTCACCATTCCTTTATCTGTTATTCTTTATTCCGCACACTATCCTGTTATATCCGTGCAGATCAGTTTTTGTGTATATATTCTCAAATCCGTGTATTCGCAGTAATTCGCTTACCGGTTCGCTTTGGCGTTCACCTACCTCGAACGCAAGCATACCTCCCGGTTTGATTTTTGATTTCCATTTATCGGTAATGATCCTGTAAAAATACAATCCGTCTTTCCCGCCGTCAAGAGCCATTCTCGGTTCAAACTTAAGTTCCTGCTGTAATGTATCTATTTCTTCACTCTCGATATACGGCGGATTTGAAACGACAAGATCAAACGTTCCGTCATTGTAATCGCCGAAGCACTCCGTCACATCTCCGCACACCGCAGTGACATTTGCGGTATTATTCAGTTCGATATTCCTGTCAAGATAACCCAGTGCGTCCTTTGAATACTCGACTGCCAGAACCGTACAGTCCGGGCGGACTTTCCCTAAAGTTATCGCAATAGCCCCGCTGCCTGAGCAAAGATCTATCGCCGAAGTGTTTTTCTTTCCGTACAAAAAAGTGCATACTTCTTCTGCAAGTATCTCTGTATCGTCACGAGGAATAAGCACACCCTCGCCGACATAGAAATCATAACCCATGAAATTCCATATGCCCGTGATGTACTGCAGCGGTCTGCCTGTCGTTCGTTCTGTTATTGCATCGAAATACCTTTGAGTCAAACCTTCGTCGGCCTTATCATCTCCGTGAATAATGAGTCTTGCACGGTCACAGCCGAAAAAATGCTCCATAAGTACGGCAGCGTCGACATCCGCGTCGGGAATATTCGCTTTGAGAAGCATTTCTTCACCTTTGCGGTAAACCTCGGTCAGAGTCATATTCTGTCCTCGCCGTTTTCGGGAATAACAGGTTTGATCGCGGCTATGGCAACTTCGATCATACTGTCGTCGGGTTCAATGGTAGTTATTCTCTGAGCCATAAGACCCGGCGCCGCAACTATTCTCGTAAAAGCATTGTCGTACTTTGCGCAGAGCTTGATAAGCTCATAGCCTATTCCGCAGGATACAGGCAGCAGAAGTATTTTTATAAATGCACGCAGGAAGGGATTTTTTGCCGTTATGAACAATCCTATGATAATGCCCACCAGAAGCATAATTATCATAAAGCTTGTGCCGCATCTCGGGTGAAAGCGAGTATACTTACGTACATTTTCGACCGTAAGCTCCTCTAAATTTTCATAGCAGAAAATTGTTTTATGCTCCGCACCGTGGTACATA
>CADBRK010000263.1 GCA_902797065.1 uncultured Ruminococcus sp. | reverse complement strand
GATATTTGAATACTTTAAGCTTCAATTATGAAAGTCACCTGTTTGGGGTGGCTTTTTTTATTTTAGTGATAGTTTTTAGAGGTTCCCATATGATTGTTCATGCGCTATCCACGGATTGACTCCGAGCTTCTTTAATCCCCGTTCCCGCTTTTTCCTTACCTTCCATTGCTTCCATATTATGACGATGATCTGTACTCGGAGATGCTCATCAATTCTCGTTATTGCGGTTTTCATATCGCCGAGAGCAAAGTAATTAATCCAACCTCTTGTTACCGCATTGATTTTACCCATGCGGTATGTCAGGCTGATGCTCCAGTTTCTCTTGCAAAGCTTTTTGATGGTTCTCTTAAACTTTGCAACAGAATCTTGGTGCAGTCTTGCTCTCCATTCATTTTTAAATTTCCAGAAGCTGAATCCTAAGTATTTCAGTTTCGGGAGTACCGCCTGTCAGGGCAATTGCGAAGAACATACATTTTGATTGACGTCTTGAATTGTCCGGTCCTTCCCGTAATATCACGGTACTATGACCTCTGCTGACTTCTTACAGTTCGTTGTTACTATTTCGGATATGAAATCACTATTCCCACCACACCTGTGAGACCTCACGGGATAAACCAATTCTCTTTCCTCGTCTACATGCCTGATTTACAACATTAAGGTTACGGTTACCTTTTGGACTTCGTTGCCTTTTGCTAACTTATCCGCTTAATGCGCCTTGGTATCAGGTTTCTGTTCGTCAGGCTACGATTTCGCTATCCCTTCTTCTCGCCTGAACCTCACGGTACAAACCTTGGGAGTTGCTATTGAGTTCGTCGGTAACTACGCCTCGGTGGACTTTCACCACAGAGCATTGGTTATGCCACCCTGCTTTTAGTCTTCTTCAAGCTGTTCATTCCTCCCGGCTGAGGTCTTTTGTTTTTACAAGTACCTTCATACTTAAGCACCTACAAATTATTTTCTGATATGGCGGCTATCGTTGTAATAATATCTGCTTGAAGGGCGGTACTTTTTCATAAAAAAGAAACCCATATGCAGGAAAGCATAGAAGCTCTATAACTTGCTTATTCATCACTTGAAGAATGTTGAAAATTAGTTAAAAAAATGTCAAATGCGCACTCATCTTTCGTTGACGTTAACTCTGCCCATCCGGCAGACAACAATTTAGCGTAATCAATGTAAAACAACCCGTAACATCCTAAAGAATAGCCATCATTTACTTCTATAAGAAGTGTCCGTCCGTCATCAGTCAGTCCAAAGTCGATCGAGTATCCTGCCGGAGCAGAAGAATAATCATTTATTGAAAGAATTATCAGCGGCGAGTCACCGCAGCCAGTTACAAGGCAACAAATATTTACACGATTATTGTCTTAATAACTAAAATATCGCAATAATTTATATTTTTTTATAAAAATTGCTTGATTAACGAATACAAATGTATTACAATAACAATAGGAGGTGTTTTCAATGAAGGAACCAATACTGCGATTGACTCCGAAAAAATACACCGGAGAAACAACGATAGTTTCTATGCGTATGCCAAAGGATATGCTCTCTCAGCTTGACAGCCTGGCGGAGCTTACCGGCAGAACAAGAAACGAGCTTCTTATCACCTGTATCGAATTTTCTCTCAACCACATGGAGATCGTCGATGAAGACTAAAGTGTACCCATAAAATAAATATTTATTTAAATTAATCGGAGGAATGAGTTATGTCAAAGTTTGTTATAGAATGTCCGCGCTGCGGAAAGTTTGCAGAAGCAAAAACAGGATTTTTTGCAAGAAAGAAGATCAACTGCACATGCGGTAATATAATCAATATCAGAACCGATAAGCTTACAAGCCGCACCTGCGCCCACTGTGGGAACAACGTTGTATTTGACCAATCCCGGGCTGATAAAGCTCGCTGCCCTGTTTGCCACGAGCCAATAAACGAAATATCGGATATTTCCAAAATGGAGGATTTTTCATGTGGTCAGTGCGGTATACGTTTAACCGCAAGCAAGGGCGCAAAGCGTTTTGTATGCCCTGTCTGCGATTTCGATAACGATGTTCCGGCACGCATTGCGCAGGAGCATATCAAAAAGGACGGTCTTGCAAGCATTATCAAGTATGAGGGTGACGCCGATACGATCGTATGGAAACACCCGATAGAAGATTTTAACCTCGGCTCTCAGCTTATCGTTCACGAAAGTCAGGAGGCAGTATTCTTCAAGGACGGTCAGGCTCTCGATATATTCGGCTCGGGCAGATATGCTCTCGAAACACAGCAGCTGCCGCTTCTGGAGAATCTCTATCATCTTCCGACAGACACGGAGGGTACTTTCCACTCGGAGGTTTACTTTGTAAATATGTCCACACAAATGGGCATAAAGTGGGGTACTGATACAAAGGTAAGAATGTTTGACCCCGCAACCGGAATGTACGTCGAACTTGGCGCAAGCGGTGAATTTAACGTTCGTGTCGCAAATTCCAAAAAGCTGCTTCTGAAGATCGTCGGCACGACGGGCGGCCTGTCACAGTCACAGCTGCTCGGCGAGGGCAGCAAAAAGGGCGTTTTCCGTTCAATGGTAATGACTCAAGTGAAGTCTTGCCTTGCTCAGGCTATCAAGGAAAGCGGAATCAACATTCTTGAAATTGATGCTCATCTTATAAACCTGTCAAATATCGTTAAATCCAAAACCGCACCCGAGCTCGCCGAATACGGTCTGGAGCTTTCGGAGTTCTACATAAACAGAATCGTAACACCCGACGACGACCCGAACTTCCGCAGACTTAAACAGCAGTACGCGCAGGAATATCTGTCCGTTCGTGAACAGCAGATACGTAAAAAAGAAGCCGAAGCAGCCGCAGAGAGAATGGCCGTTGAGGCTCAGACTACAGCCAAGATGAAGATCATCGGCGCACAGGGCGACGCCGAGGCTATGAAGATAAAGAAAGCCGCAGAAGCGGAAATGCTGCGAATGCAGGGTCAGGCGGAAGCAGATAAGTACCGTATGCAGGCTCAGGCAGAAGCAGAAGAAATGAAGATGAAGGGCTACACCTATCAGCAGGAAACTTCCCGTATGGTGGGTATGGAGGCTTTGAAAAACGGTTTGACCGGCCACGGCGGATCGGGCGGCGGAGTTATGGACGGACTCGGCGATCTTGCAGGACTGGGTATATCTCTCGGCGCAATGGGCAGCGTAATCGGTATGACAAAAGACGCACTTAATCCCGTTGCCGAAACGGGCATGAATATGGGCAGCGCTTTGGGCGGTATAATATCAGACAGAATTACTCCCGTAAATTCATGGGACTGCAGCTGCGGCAATAAGGGAATAACAGGCAGATT
>CADBRK010000262.1 GCA_902797065.1 uncultured Ruminococcus sp. | reverse complement strand
TCAAAAACGAGTTTTTCAGAGATCTGAACAAGGGCATAGACCCGAAGATACCAAAGAATTATTTCCCCGAAAACAACACCGACAAAATGCCCATGATGAAATGGAAAAGCTATGCAAACCTGCTGTTCATCAACTGGCTGAATTACTTTGTATATCAGAGTACGCCGTATATTCTCTCGGAGATAGGCGCAAGGTCGGAGGAAATGTAATCAAACACAAAACCCGAAGGAGCATTAAACTCTTTCGGGCTTCTTTTTTTATTTTGAAATCAGCTTTAAAAATTTCTTGTCGTTCATCTGCTCGTTTGTAAGGTATTCGCCGTCACAAAACAGTGCATATGTCGTTATCGGCGTGGGGGCGTTCTGTGCGTCTTCTTTGCTTTCGATGTGTACCGCTCTGAACGAAACTCCCTGTTCCTTTGCGGTCTGCTCAACTATCGGGACGTATTTCGCATTGAACGGACATTGATTAGTATAATAAAGGACGTATCCCTTTTCATCAATATGCGGACTCTTTGCGCATTCCCTGAATTTCGGCTTTTCCGTATCGGGTCCAAACGGCAGATACCAAAGCTGAATACCGTTATCCGACTCATCGCAGACCGTAAAGCCCTTATATTTCAGGAATTTCGGGTCGGCTAGGAACGGCTTTTTCTTCTGTGACGAGAGTATGCACAAGCCCTTTTTGCCCTTTGCTTTGCTGTCGGTTATACATTCGTTCAGAAGATCGTTTGAATATCCGTGACCCTTGAACGAACCCGACACCCACAGGCAGTCTATGTACATATATCCGTCTGCCGATATGGGATTCCATGCGCTCTCCGCAGGGATATACTCGATAAAGCATTTTCCTCTTTCGACGCTTTTAAGGAATACCAGCCCGTCGTCAAAGCGTTCGGAAAGCCACTGCTTTTTTGACGACACCTGAACGTCTTTGTTGTTTGATATGGCGCAGCAGATATGCTCTTTTTCTATATTATCTTTTGTTACTCGTATGTATTCCATATTTTTAATTACTCCGTTTCGTAAAGCGTCTTATGTATCTAATAACAGATCTCGGATCGATATTTCACCGGGAATTCTGTGTTAATGAGCGAAAAAGACACCGTCTGTGATTAACGTTCTCAATCTTGCTTTATGGATATTTTTTTGTATATCTCTTCTATGTCGTGTTCCGCACCATTAAAAGGCGGCCACGCATGGATATTATCATTCTTTTTTCTCGGTATAATATGAATATGGAAATGAAAAACGTCCTGCCCTGCGCTTTCATCGCTTGCGTTAAGCAGGTTAACGCCGTTGTATCCGCAGTTTTCGACAAGATGATTTGAAATTCGCTTAACCGTTTTCATAATATGCGCCAGTGTTTCTTCATCGCAGTCGAGTATATTCTTCTTATGTGCTTTCGGGATCACCAACAGATGACCATCAACATCTTTGGCAATATCCATGAACGCCATTGTATATTCGTCTTCCCAAAGCTTCATACAAGGCGCAGTGCCGTTTACAATTTTACAAAAAATACAGTCGCTCATACCTTAAAGCCTCTCTTTCCGGTTTTTCTTCGATTTCATATTTTTTATATTATATCATAAACGGACGGTATACGCAACATCACCATACAATCATACCCAAAGAAACAGCACCCCGAAATCAATGTTCCGGAGTGCTTAAAACGATTAATTATAATGCCTTCTTGATAGCAGCCATAAGCTCGTCGTACGTATCATAAGCCACAATGTCGGGGTTCTCTTCTTTGATCTTATCGTTGCTCTTGAAGAGGAAGCCTGCCTTGCTTGCTCTGATCATACCGAGATCGTTGTAGCTGTCGCCGCTTGCGATAGTCTCGTAGCCGATCGACTGCAGTGCCTTAACCGTGGTGTACTTTGACTTCTCAACACGCATTTTGTAATCCGTAACCTTGCCGTCCTCGGATACCACAAGAGTATTGCAGAAGATTGTCGGCCAGCCGAGCTTCTTCATAAGAGGAGCTGCAAACTGTGTAAATGTATCGCTGATGATGATAACCTGGCACATTGATCTAAGCTCGTCGAGGAACTCCTTTGCGCCTTCCATCGGCTCGATCGTTTCGATAACGTCCTGAATCTCTTTAAGTCCCAGACCGTGCTGATTAAGAATATCGAGTCTGTACTTCATGAGCTTGTAGTAATCCGGCTCGTCACGTGTAGTTTTCTTAAGCTCGGGAATACCTGCAGCCTCTGCAAATGCCACCCAGATCTCGGGAACGAGAACACCCTCTAAATCAAGACATGTAATAACCATAAAAAATCTTCCTTTCACACTAAACACAAATTTTGACGGATCGTGACGTCAATGACTTTATTATTATATCATCTGCCAACATAATAGTCAATTATTTTATTCAATAATTCTGCGAAGCTCTTTAACCATACTCTCCGTTATATCGCTTACATCATACTTAAACATATACTCTAAAAGCATTATGATATTACTCTCAAATTTATCGGGCAGTATTCCACACTGCTTTTTGCATATCTGAATGAGCTTCTTCTCTCCCGGGTGAGTCATCTCGTTTATTGCGAATATCACATCGAAATAGCTTTCAAGGAACGCCGTCACTCTGTGGTTGATACTCACAAAATCGTGTCTGTCATAAGCTTTGGTTATCTGCTTATCGTATGACGGCAGAGTATCGCTCAGCAGGTTAATATTGCGTTCTATAATCGCCTTTTTAAGCTCCTGCGGGTAATCTCCACTGCACCTCTCCTGCAGCTTTGTGAGTCTGCCTGTCTTGTCTGCAATTATATCGCATGTCCTGATATTATGTATAAAACACGTCGTATAGCCGTTCGACGCATTATGCTTTTCCCATACATATTCGACATGCTTTTCAAGATCGCCGATCTTTCTGTAAATAATATCCGCGCATACTCCGTCCGTAAAAACAACATTGTCCTCCGGCTCGAAATAATGATTGCCGATCTCCGTAACCAAACAGTACGGCTTCAAAATATCTTCTCTTGCAGAAATATCTATCATATCCGACACATACACATATATATCATAATCCGATTTCGGGTCATCGTTCCCGCTTGCACGGGAACCTCCCAGTGCTATCGCTTCGGCTTCTTTCAGCGACATAAGCTTTTTGTATATCTCATTTATATTAATACTCACAGTTATCTTCCTTTCGTTGGTTCTTTACTCTTATTTTACTCATTTTCGTAAATATAATGTGGTATACTTGAAATTGCGACAAATCAAGGACAGGAGTGGAGCTCCGTGACAGTTTCAAGTTTAGCAAAAAAATTGATCGGTGTC
>CADBRK010000261.1 GCA_902797065.1 uncultured Ruminococcus sp. | reverse complement strand
TTGCCGCAAGGCAACAGCACCGACCGAGCCGGTTGGGAACCGTCCCCGACGGCAGGCGAGACTCGGGGGACATCGACGTTTGTTATATCATTGTGTTGAGTCGACTTCGTGATTGACATCTTTTCCTCATGTGCTTTGATCGGAACGATTTCATGCACATCGTTCTCTTTCGGAAGGTTTCTGTGCAGTACTTTCAGGCGATAATAAAAGGTTTTTACGGATATTCCTTGTGCTTCACACCAATCTTTTACAGTCATACCACTGTTTTGTGCTTTTCATACATCCGCTTCCGGTTCTCATGTCTGATTGCTCTTTTGACAAGGAAAAAAGCTTTATCTATTGAGTACGAAAAGTAACTGAAATCCCGAAAAGCGCAGCTGCAAGCGGCTTTTCGGGATTTATTGTGCGCCCGGCGGCGTACGTTTCTAACGGGTGAAAGTCCCGAATCCGCCCGACAGTGGGAAGGATATAGCCGAACATCAAGGGTGTCCATCGTGAGGTGGAATCTGAAGGAAGATGGAGGCAAAACTCCGGTCTGACGAACAGAAATCATATCAGGCTAAGCACAGGGGTAAGACTGCAATACAAGCCGAAGCCCAATAACTGTACGGAACTGTGTATAGTAAATATGGCAGATATATGGAGAGAAAGAAACGTGTGGTACCCGGGGAGGTCTCGTCAGCAGGCTGATATGAAAAAGCTGTTGGCAGATACCGATGAATGGATACGGCGAAGGATACGAGCGGTCTACCGGAAGCATTGGAAAAGGGTGAGAACGAGATATCGAATGATAGAAAAGTTCGGAATCCCGAAGTGGAGCGTACACGGAATGGCAGATTGCCGCAAAGGTATATGGCGAGCAGCGATGATGCTAAATAGTGTGCTTACCGCAAAAGAAATAGCCAGACCGGGGTATATCTCCATGTCTGACTATTACAAGAAAGCTTGTGAAAACTGAGAAACCGCCGTGTACCGAACGGTACGCACGGTGGTGTGAGAGGTCGGCTTCTCAGTTAATGGGCAGCCTCCTACTCGATTTTTACTTTGGTGCATTATTTTCAAAAACGGCAGGCGATCACCTTACGGCATTAACCGTCCGGTTTTATTTTGCGAAATAGTGTCGTTATTCCGTATGACGTGCCGGAAGTTTTACCGCAAATCATTCACTATACAAAATCTGTCCTATCTTGTCGTTCTTTGACATATGAATAGTGTATCTAAGAATCTCAAGCGCATCTTTGTTTGTCACCTTGCCGTCTGCGTTTACATCGGCGGCAATGAACTGTGTTTCATCAAGGTTTTTGAGATTGATAACATATCGCTGAACAAGCATGCTGTCCTTTGCGGAGATTTTACCGTCTTTATCTACATCGCCGAAAAGACCTATAACTTCGGGTTCGTCGTAAGCAGGTTCTTTGTCGGGATCTTCAGATAATATTACGTTTGTAACAGCTGAAATATCAAAATCCGATGCTGTGAATGTAAGCTCTGCCTGTGTCGGGAGTTTGCCTGTTAAGGTCACTGCTGCTTTACCGCTGCTGTCCGTCATTACGGTATTGCTGCTGATCTCAAACATATCACTTTCGACTGCGGAAATAGTTACTTCGACATTTGCAGCTGCTTTTTCCGGAAGAAGCTGAATCTCAATAACGGTCGGTTCGTTATATTTCACTACAAGCCTTTTCGGAGCATCGATTTTTTCGATTTTCTCGACGATCATAGCGTTTGCAGTATACTCGGAATTGATGTATAGGCCGTTGTAGCTTCTTACTTTATCGACTTTTACGGTTACCGAACCGCTGAGCGCAGTATCGGGAATAAAGCGGAATTTTGATGCATATCTGATTCTGTCGTTATCAAAGCTTGTTTCGGCATTTGTGGGTTCAAGTTTTCCGGTAATCAGAGTATCGCCCGAATTAACCCTTACATTATCTTCTGTTAACGAGTTGATGTTCATATACTGCGAAAATGTAATGTCAACACAGTCTTTGTATGCGGTAACTTTAGTCACCTCGGGAGCATAAAGCGACTTCATTGATACATTGATCTCCGTTTGTATCGGAAGTACGGGTACCCATTCACTGTAGGCTGTCTCGTAGCCGTCTTTTTCAAATTTAACCTGCCACCATCCCTCGGGAACATACCATTCGTAATGACCGTTATCATCACTTATCAGCGGGTTTTCCTGTGACCATTCCTCTGCATCCCATACGACAGCATTGGCACCGTTCTTGTTCTCGCTGTACCAGAGTGTTGCCGTAACGCCCTGAATACGGTTACTCTCAACTGCCTCGCAAATAAACCCCGACGGGTCTACAGCGCTGCGAATCTTAACTTCGTTTTTCTTATCCTTGTCGTTGTCGCATTTACAGTCGGAAAGAAATCTTGAAGCATTCAACAAACCGTTTCTTGTAATTTGTCTGCCGTACGCAAACGGATCGGTACAGGATTTTACTGTTTCCTCGTCTATGATTTTCAGCTTTCCGAGACCTTTGACCGCTCCTCTTAATCCTGTTTTTGCAAGATCATACATGCTGTTAAACCCAGGTATGCTGCAAGCCGTAACATCTGTTGCAATAGCGCCAAGCTGGAAATACAGATCGTTGATTGCCCATTCTACTCTATGGTTGGAATATACTGTACAACTGCAGAGCTGCGGAGCGAGGCGCTCTATCATAGAGCAAATATCTCCGAGATCGCTCAATGCTATTATAGCTTCACAAACCGCCTGTAACGGAGCCAGAACAGCCTGTATCGCAGCATTGAATTTCATCGCTTTCCCGATATATTTGTTCAGGGCAATATTTCCGACAACTTTTTCGGCAAGTGTTCTCAGCTGTGGATTACTGATACTCGCAGGGTCACCCAGATCTTTTGGTACTTCGATATTAAATGTATCCGCAACAGAATTCAGGAAGCCAAGCTGTGTTTTCTGAAAATTCTCTATCCACTTAAGCATTGTACTCAGCTGCTTTGCAGCCGGTTTAACCGAC
>CADBRK010000260.1 GCA_902797065.1 uncultured Ruminococcus sp. | reverse complement strand
TTCTTCTTCGGCTCGTCGGGTGAGTTTTTATTGATCTCGTCTTCGGTCATCAGCATTACACTAACTGTAATACTGCCTGTTATACCCTTTATTGTATAATCATAGTCACCGTTCTTTACTATCTCTTTATAACCGCCCTCAACTTTAACAACAGGTATTTTTGTATCATCTTCATGTGCTATTCTGAATGAATAATCCTTCGGATCTCCGTCTACTCTTCTTGCATCATGATCAAGAGTATCTGTTTCTCCGTTATCAAATGTTTCGGTATATTCAAAACCATCACTATAATTAATTATCTGCGTATTGGTTACGAACTTGATTTCACTTACAACGGAACCGGTGACAAAATGATCGTCAAAGCCAACCGAGATATTCAGGTCGCTCTTGATACCGGTAATAATGTATCTGTTATTTACTTCGTCAACAATAAACTTGTCATAAATTCCTTCGATATTAATATCGGTACAGTAGTGCTCCATCGGATAATACAGCGGATCCGGCTCGTATACAGCTTCAAAGAAGAAGCAGTCAGACGCTGCCGAATAATCGTCGCTGTCACCTACAACAACAGATTCACCGAAGTGAATGTCTTTAACCGCAGTACCGAAAGTATAGTCCGAATACTGTCTTACGCATCCACCGGTTATATTGACATTACACTTCACAGGCTTATTGTAATAGTATTCCATATCTGACGCATCGTATCGTCCGATCCTGATAACAATATCACTCTCTATTCCGGAGACATCAAAATACGAACTGCCGGCCAGATACTTACCATCTACTTCATAATCGGTCCACTCGTCATAATAGAATTTCTCGTAATCACCTTTTACGCCGATCGAAACCGGATCACCCTGAACAACGAAATCAAATCCATTTTCGCCTCGTTTGAGTTGAATAATATCTCCGTCGCTTATCTTAACAAGCTCACCGTCTATATCGCCATAAATCTCATCGTTCTCATCTGTAACAAACGTTACCGTATATGCTTCGGGATCCTCGTCTGCGGCTCCTTCATCTTCGGACATCTTGGATACGGTACCCAAGAACAAGGGCTGCTTGTTCTTTGTATCGTAGATCGCAAAGATAAAAGGTCTGTCGAGATAAATATCTACCTCTTCTCTCTCGGGTGCGTCGGGTGTTTCAGTTTCGATAACCGTAACAGCCTCTGCCTTTGTGCCCTTTTCGTCAAGCTTGACGTGTGTGAGCTGTCTGACATCGCTGACATAAGAACTAACATGACCAAACTCATCCGGAGAAAGTCTCGCAAGATTGGCTCTGAGCGGGTCAAACGCTTCAACCATACCCATTTCTTTCATTGTGTCCTTCAGCTCAAACTCATTATCAAACTCGAATTTTGGTATCTTTGTATATACGTCTGCCCAATACATATTTTCAAGAAGATCGCTGATCGTATTGCTGTCCATCTGTTCGATATACTTATCTATACCGATATTCTTGTTCGGAAGTATAGCAACAAAGTCATAATCTCCCTCATACGGTTTTTTAAATGCCAAAGCCTTGCCGTCGTTATAGTAGATACTGTCCGAACCGCACAGGAATTCGACTTCTGCTTTTGAGCCGTTGTAATTCTTGAATGTTCCCTTTTCTATCTGACTGTCTTTGTACGGTTCTTCCCATATACCGTCAAACGCAATGGCATTAAGCAGAACCGAATTTGCGGAAAGTGAACCGTACTCAAATACTTTATCGATAGCGCCGTTTGTATTATCGGAACACCATTTATTGATACGGTCGACAGCTGCGTTGTCGGGCGGTGCTACGAACACCTCGGCATCATAGTAATCGTGAGCAGTATCTACAAATCCGGAATTAATTTCCGTATCACTGTTGCCTGCGAAATACACACAGTTAGCCATATGAACGGGGTCGTTTGTCTCCTTCTGGTTCATATATGCCCTTATAAAGTTATTGAGATCGTTCTCGCAAACGTAACCGTTGTTTGTAAGCATAGCAAGTATCTCGTCACGAGTTGAAGCAGATGCGCCGTTTTCGAGCAAGGAAACGTCTGTAAAGAGCGACAAAGGAGAAACCATCATGTTTATGCCTTTATTGTCGTCCTTCTCTTTCTTATAAGTGAGCTTAAAGAGGTCGGAACCGAAATTCAGCAAAGAGCTGCCGATACTGCCGTTGATCTCTTCGATCATTTCATCAATGCTGCCGAACTCCTTGCAGTCATAAACAATATGCGTACCTTCGGGTATTTCCAGGGCTTTGCCTTTTTCGGCGTCGTAGGGTGCGACTACCTCGATTGTCATATCTTCGGATATACCCACTATCTCGAAATGATCATAACCTTCGCATTTTACATGGTCGAAATTACCCTTGATCAGGAAAAGCGGACCTTTTTCCTTAACAACGAACTTTAATACTCCGATTCCTTTACCGTAAACAATATTGCCGTTTTCAAACCAGTATGACGGTCCTTTAACGGAATTAACAACCTCGCCGTCTTTAACCTGCTTACCGTTAAAGTAAATATGAGCGCCGTTTGTAACAAACTTTACCGGGAATGCTACATTCTCGTCATCATCGTCAGCTTCTTCGTAAACATCTGAAACACCGCTGAGTTCTATGCCGTTATACACTATATGTGAATTTTCCGACACTGCGAGATCTTCATAATCATCGGGCTCGTAAGGTGCTATCACCTCCACGGTGAGATCCTCCGAAATACCGATTATCTGAAAATCACCGTCTTTGTTGTAACCCATATGGTCGTAATCTCCGTCAATGATAAAGAGAGGATTTCCCTCCAAAAGAGAAAACGCTACTGCGCCGTCACCATCACCGTGTTTTTCTTCTTTTGTCTCAACGAACGAAAACGGTCCTTTTGTCGGGTCGTTGAGATCCTCGTCGCTTGCTTCATTTCCGTCTTTGTCGACATATTTGCCGTGTGTCTCGATCCATGTCGACGGTGCTTTGAAGGTATTTACCGTATCGCCGTCTTTAAGCTCTTTGCCGTCGCACGTAATATGTGCGCCGTGTGTTACAAATTTTACTTGATACCCGTCGTTCTGTTCTGCACGGACATCGGCGGCGGTATCATCTGCGCTTGCAGTCAAAGCAGCACCCGCTGCGGAGAACATCATACAGCCTGCAAGCATCAGAGAAAGAATTCTTTTCATTATTTACACTCCTTTATTCTGTAAAGTTCCGCTCGAAAAAGCAGAAAAACACAGATTATAAGATTTCTATTATACTGTACCATTGTATTGTGATATAACAGTGAAAATCAACGGTAAAATTATTATTTAGAATATTATGCACATTTACCAAAAATGCTGCCGAAAATCCCCCCTGCTAATAACGACAGGGGGGAAATCGGGATAATTATGCGTTAAACATTACTTAGTTTCACCGATAGGATACTTTACATCAGCATTAACTGTATATCTCATAATATTGAGTGCGTCTGCATTGGTAACCTTGCCGTTGCCGTCAACGTCTGCATTCTGCTTTTGTGTATCGTCAAGCTCTACAAGACCTACCGTGAATCTCTGAACCATCATGCTGTCCTTTGCAGAAGCCTTATCATCGCCGTTAACGTCGCCGAGGATCTTGGGAGCGGGAGCTTTTACGTCTGCGTCAAGCTTTTTATCTGTTGTATATGTTTCCATAACTGCCGGTGTTTCTTCGGATGATCCCTCGTCAGCGCCATAATTGGAATCTACATTGACCGTAACATCCTCGGAGATACCGATTATCTCAAATACGCCGCTGCCCGTGTAGCCCATATGATCGTATTCTCCGTCAACCGTTATCATGATAAGACCGGGACCCTCGGACTGAACGGTAAATGCTACTGCGCCGTCGCCGTCACCGTGTATTTCCTTCTTGTTCTCTACCCATTTAACAGGACCCTTATCGGGATCGTTGATCTCACTCTCGTCAACAACAACATTTCTGCCGTCTACAAACCAACCCTCAGTCTCGATCCAGCTTGAAGGAGTCGTATGCGTAGTCACTGTATCTCCGTCTTTGATCTCTTTGCCGTCACACGTTACGATAGAATCGTTTACAACAAACTTTACCGAATAATCCTTGTTCTCTTTTTCTGCGTCTTCGTCAACAAATACAGGTTCTTCATCTTCGTTTGTTGAATAATCTTCGAAATCATCTGCGGGCATATAGGGAGCCTTAACATTTACGGTAAGGTCTTCGGAAATGCCGATGATCTCAAAAACACTGTTTCCGTAATAATTCATCCAGTCATAATCGCCCTCGATCTCAAAGTACGGGTTGCCTTCGGGAACTCTGAACTTAACAGCACCGCTGCCGTCGACCTTATGCTCAAACGTGATCTCCTGCCACTTAACGGGACCGACCTCGGGTCTGTTGATGTCGTTGACATCGACCTCAAATCCGTTGCTGTCTTCAAACCAACCTTTTGTCTCTATCCAGCCGGACGGACTCTCGTATGTAGTGAGAACGTCGCCGTCTTTGATCTCTTTGCCGTCAAGCTCTACCTTTGAACCGTTTGTTACGAACGTGACGCGGTAGCCTTCTTTCTGATCTGCCTCTTCGGCGCTTGCGGTAACTGTCGGGTATGCCACAGATAACAGCATACAGCATACAAGCACTTTGGAAATAACTTTCTTCATTTTTTTACTCATTAAAAACACTCCTTTTCTTTTGGCTCGAAGCCCTCTGTAAGTTAGACACATCAAGTCTTGTTTTTTCGCAGTGATTTTTACAAAAAATTTTCAAAAAAACCTTCAAATATATATTATCAGGTCATTGTGATCCAACGGTGATACAATGTGATACATATGTGAAGATATATATAGAATAATGATAAGAAATTTTGTATGAATTTACCAATTAATTATTGATAATGCAGTCGCGGGACGTTTCGCCGCTCGGATTCAGGATATATTCTTAAATGAAGTTCAAAAAAATAACGAGCCTGCGTCACTGCAAGCCCGTTATTTTTTATTTAAAAGAGAAGGAGTACTGATAATCTGTTTTTTACCACATTTTTCCGCCGAGCATTCCGCCGCCCATTCCGCCGCCCATTCCGCCTTGTACGTTGGAGTAGGTATTGGAATCAAGCTCGATGGTCACGCTCTCACTGCCTGCGGTGAGCGTATATTTTTCACCCGATTTAAGCTGCGGCGAACTGAGATTGACTGCATTGAAACTCTTTGCGGAAGTATAAGAAAGTATCTCTTCGCCTGTACTTGAAGTGAGCGTTATTTTTTCGTTTGCGGAATGAGAAGACGTAAACGCGTACAATATCGACGCCTGCGCCGAATCCTCGGAGAACGATTCCGCCATACCCGACGAACCGACAGCTATCATAGTACCGCCCGAAATAGTCGCAGTAGTCTCAAAATCAATAGCGCCGTTGCCGTTATCCGTAGGACCGTCAACATAGATCGTGCCGCCCTCTATCGTGATGGTATTGTTGGAGTCGAGGCCGTCGCCGCCTGCGTTGACTTTTACCGTACCGCCCGTGATCTTGAGATAAACATCGCTGTCTGCGGTAAAGCTGTTCTGACCCATTCTGCCGCCCATAGCCGAAGAATCGCTTCCGCCGCCGCAGTTGATTCCGTCGTCGCTTGACGTAACGTCTATATCGCCGCCGTTGATTATTACTGCCGAGCTTTCGAGAGCCTCGTAACTCTTTGTAACGGTCACCTTGCCGCCGTCAATGGTGAGAGATGTATCTGCATGTATACCGTCGTCGCCCGAGGTGACGCTCAGAGTACCGTCGGCGATCGTGATATTGCCGTTTGAATGAACGGAGTCGTCCGCAGAGTCTATCGTTATGGTACCGCTCTTGATGTTCATATCTCCGCCTGTTTTAATACCCTTTGCGCTTGTGGAATCCTCGGAGCCTGAAGCTGCGGAATCGTTCCAGCCGCCCCAGCCGCCGAAGTTATCAACATGAGTTTTTGACGAATTCTCGCTGCCGCCGCCCGAAACAATATCAATAACGGCATTCTCCGAAACAAACGCTGTTTCCGCCTGAATACCGTCGGTCTCGGATTTAATAGTAATACTGCCGCCGCCTATATAGATAAAGCCCTTATCGGTATCCTCGTCGTTTGTTGATTTGATTCCGTCGCCGCCCGACGTGATATTTATCGTACCGTCGGCTATTCTGACGCTGTCTTTTCCGCAGACTGCGCTTCCGACCGATGTGACGGTTAAGGTGCCCGAGGCTATTTTAAGATCATCTTTTGATACTACAGCATGGCTCATGTTTCCTTTGACGGTAAGCGAACCCGTACCGTTTACAGTGAGGTCACATTTACTGAATATTGCGGAATCAACTGTGCTTTCTTCGCTGTCGGCTTTGTACTCCGAACCGTCGGACACCGTATTGTCGCTGCCGTCTGCAAGCGTGATGAATACTTTATCCGCATTCTTTACGTAAAGCGCGGAATAGTCGGAGCTTGTTATCGAAAAGCCGTTAAATACAAGCTGTATCTTCGCAGAATCATCGGCTTCAACTACAATTCTGCCGTCGGTAACGGTGCCGATGAATATATACGTACCCTCCTGCGAAATTGTGAGTACGCTGCCGTCGGCTTTTGCGCCGTCGCCGCTCACCTTGAAAGACGTTCCCGAACCAGTGACAGTCACAGCGCCGTCCTGTTCGTAATCGCCAGAGAGGTCACGTTCCGTGAAAAGCTCTGCGTCGTTTATTATATCGGTAACCGCAGAAGAAGTGTTCTGCTTTTCGGACGAAGTTCCTTCGGATGAAGTCATGCTTTCGCTCTGAGATACAGCATCGGGCGACGAGACGCCTGTTTCCGTTGTGCTGCCGCTGCACGCCGTTAATACCGAACCTGCGATAAGTGCAGCAGTGATTATTGATAGTATTCTCTTCTTTTTCATACCGTAATCCTCCTCGTAATTGGTGTGTATCTTTCAATTTGTCTTCTTTTAATATCATTGTACCCTTTCATCTTAAAATCAACTTAAATAATTAACTAAACTTTACTTAAAAATGTGACATACTCCCACCACCTACGCTTCGCTTAGAGGTGGGGGCTTCTCGTTCAAGTACAGTAACCTATACAGTATCCACGAGCTAACCCCGTGTGTCCCACGGTTCTTGTTTTTGTTTTGATTTTATGCTAACGCTATTCGCATACCCTCGTTCCGTATGTTTAC
>CADBRK010000259.1 GCA_902797065.1 uncultured Ruminococcus sp. | reverse complement strand
GATCGAGCCGTATGTCGGTCTGCTTTGCAGAGAGATCGAAGAAACGGCAAAGTACGCAAAAGAAAAAGGTCTGTTACTCGAATCGGTATATATGGGCGGGGGTACTCCGACAACGCTTTCCGCAGAACAGATGAGCAGAGTCCTTTGCGCCGTTCGGGATAATTTCGATCTGTCGAACTGCCGCGAGTTTACCGTGGAGGCGGGCAGACCCGATACGATCACACCGGAGAAGCTGAAAGCGATAGCAGACTGCGGCGTTGACAGGATAAGCATTAATCCGCAGACGCTAAACGACGACGTTCTTAAAAACATCGGCAGACGTCACACGGCTAAAGAAGCGGTGGACGCGTTCGCCCTTGCGAGGGAGTACGGCTTCGATCATATCAATACAGACCTGATCGTCGGTCTGCCGGGCGACACTTTTGAGAGCTTCAAGTCTACGCTTGACAGAATATGCGAGCTTGACCCCGAAAGTATTACCGTACATACATTGTCGATGAAGCGCGCTTCTGCTCTCACACAGGACGGCAAGTGCCTTGATACGGAAGAAGCGAAAACGGCGGTAAACATGCTGTCGTATGCGTCACGCAAGCTGCATGAGTGCGGGTATACGCCGTATTATCTCTACAGACAGAGCAGAATGGTCGGCAATCTCGAAAACACGGGGTGGTCAAAGCCTCACAAAGAAGGTATCTACAATGTTTTCATCATGGACGAGACTCACACGATACTCGCCTGCGGCGCAGGCGCTGTTACCAAGCTGAAAAATAACAAAAAAGACTGTCTGGAGAGAATATTTAATTTCAAATACCCATACGAATATACAGACAGGTTTGACGAGATCATCGAACGAAAAAAGAGGATAGGTACATTCTATGATGAATATAACTAATTCGTACAGACGGTATGCAATGACCCTCAAAGAGATCAACGACTATGCACTGCACGATCCCAAGGGATTTGTGGAGATGTCCGAGTACGCATACAGGAGCGATATTAAAGAGATCGCCAGGAGAATTAAAGATGATAAAGAAAAATGCAGGGTAATTCTGCTTGCGGGGCCGTCTGCTTCGGGAAAAACCACGACGGCGAAAATGCTCAATGAGGAGTTCGAGAATATCGGCTGCGGCTCGGAGATAATATCAATGGATAATTTTTATCTCGGAGAAAAAAGCGTTCCGAGAACAGCGGAGGGCAAGCCCGATTTTGAAACGGTGTCTGCGCTGAATATCGGGCGTATAGAGGAGTGCATATCGAATCTTCTGCAGTACGGCTGGGCGGATATAACCAAGTTTAATTTTGCGACGAGTACGCCGCTTGAAGAGACAACGAGGGTAAATCTCCACGATGACTCGATAGCTATTATCGAGGGTATCCATGCGCTCAACCCGATATTTACGGAGCATATCGAGAGTGAAACGGGACTTACAAGAATATACATCAGCGTAAAGCAGGGAATACGCAAAACACCGTCGCCGGGCTATATGCTGACCGCTGCGGAGCTTAGGCTTATGCGCCGCATTATCCGTGACTGCAAGTTCAGGGGCAGTACCGCCGAGCATACAATGGATATGTGGGAGAATGTTCTGCTCGGTGAGAAAAAATACATAATGCCGTATAAATATACAGGCGATATTACGATCAACTCGCTGCATATCTACGAGCCGTGCGTTACCGCTGCAAAGGCTGTGCCGTATCTCGATAAGGTGGAAAAATCAAGCTCGGACTACGATTATGCGCAGTATCTTATTTCTCGTGCCGAACAGTTTGTCGGTATAGACGACAGCCTTGTGCCCGATAATTCTCTGCTCAGAGAGTTCCTCGGCAACGGGAAGTACAGGTATTGAGTTGATCGGGAATGAGAAATCAGGAATGGAGTTTGTAAAAAACACAGATGTAATTAAAATCAAATTTCATTGTATACTCCCTCCGTCACGAGGGCAAAGTCATCAACTAAAGGTTTTTCGGTTGTAATTTTACTGAAAACTGAAGACTTAAAACTTAAAAATTTGGGAGTCGCTTCGCTCTTATTTTTTATAGAATAGGTTACAAATATTATTCATTCTTCAATCTTAAGTTTTCAGTCTTAAGTTGATGGCATTAGGTTGTAGGGTTGTAGGGTTTGTAGGGTTTATATATAAGTGTGTATAGAAAATAAAAAAGTAAAAAGGTTTTAGAAAACCCTACGAACTATACGAACCATACGAATTCCGCCGCAACCTTAAAGTAAGATAATTAGATAATATGGTTGTAGGGTTG
>CADBRK010000258.1 GCA_902797065.1 uncultured Ruminococcus sp. | reverse complement strand
GCCGAAGCGATCAATCAAACTGTCACTCCCTCCAACAAATACAAGGAAGAATACATTGTAACGATGGGCGCAAGCACTCGCTGCTTCTTGGATTGTACATCAAAGGCATTTCATATTCCGTCAAACTGCTGCGGCACGATCGAGCTTGCACGAGATCAGATGCGTATCAAGATGAAGAGCTTGTACTTCCCGATCTGGTGCATCAAATATATCCTGAAGGATCAAGAACTTGAAAGCAGTGCCGAAAAGATCGAAGATGTGATTGACTCTTACTGCGCAATTGCCAATTCAGCTAACGGCAGCAGAGGCTCGGAAAGCGAAAATGCCGACCATATAGGTACGCTTGTTCACGAAGACCCGACAATTATGCAAGATCTGGAGCGCCTTTTTACAAGTGAAAACTGCCGCAAGGGAATGCTTGCGTACATAGATGTATACCAGGACGGTGTGCTGAAAAAACTCGCTGCCGATATAGGCGATAACGGAGCGTATATCGATCAGGTCAAGAAAAAATTCAATGCAGACGCAGCGAATTGGGTGTGGAGCACATCTACCGCCGATGAGAAAATATCCGATGTTATTCTTGAATATCGCATTATTACTGAGAGCAATAAGATATTGCCGAAGTCTGTTTCTCTAAGAGATGTTGTTCTGGAGTGGAACAAACGCTCAAATTATTTAAGGATACCGTATGATGTGCTGCGTAAGTATGTCGGAGATCTGAGCCGGCTTTTGGAGCAGCTGCAGTATATGAAAACAAGCGGTCAGCTCCAGGAGCAGAACAAGCAGAAGTTCTATGATGCTTTGCTTACCTACAGAGAGGCGTTTGACAGATTTTATAAGGATCAGCTTTCGTACTTTAAGATGGCTGCGGCTTCGTTTATCGATGAACTTGATGAACAGGATATTGCCTCATTCTTTAATAAGATACCCTCCGGTCAGTTTACAAAGACGAGTACGGAGTATTTCCAGTACATAGAGAAAGAAGTCGAGGAGTTCCGAAAGGGTATCAGAAAGACAAAACTCAAGGAGATTTGGTATTCAAAGACGAAAACAAGGGATCCCGCACATTGGTCTGATATACATAATACTCCGATTTTGTGTATGTTCAGCGACAGTGAGCGAACTGAGGCAAGAGCCGTATTTTCGACTTTACTTGCACATTCTCCTTCGGATTCCGATATTGATAAAGCGATCAAATATCTTGAAAACGCTTCGTTCTATGATAGGCTGAACGATGCTGCGGAAATAGATCGCTGCTTTATGGAACGTGTAGTCGGTTCATATTCTATCATGCTTCCCGATGCGGATAAGATCAGAAAGCAGCTGGAGAGTTCAATATACGACAAACCGTATGATTGGATGGATAATTCCACCGTTCAGAATAAACTCAAAAAGCTTGCCGAAAAGCAGTATAAAACGAACGGTTCGGATCGGGTAAGGGCTGTGATCGACAAGATGAGCGAAACGGAGCTTAGAAGATATCTCAACGAGCTGATAGAGGATAACTTGACCGTAGGAATGGAGATCTTGAGGAATAAATAAGGAGATCATTTATGATTTGCTCAAACACAAATGAATGTCTTGAACAGATAAACGCATATTTTAACAGTGAAAAGACCGGGTACTTCCTCATCGTTAATTCAGAGGATTATGATGTGTATAAGCAGGTCTTGCAGAGGTTAGAGGCTGATACGGCAATAAAGAGCGTTTATGTATCAAAACATTGCTACGAGACTGGATTGCCTGATGTGGATTCAGCAATCTCAAAGGTTTCCGGAAGTGATAATTATACATTGATCGGAGTATCGCCCGCACTTATGATACAGAGCGAAAATGCGTTGTCGGATAAAATAGACGAGATGCTTTCATACTCTGTTTCCGGGAGAGCTGTTGTTATGCTTGATCACTGCGAACAGATCCTTCAGTCGTATATGGGAAGGGATCTGCGTTTGCAAAACAGAGTAATCTTGGTTACCGGAACATCATCGCCTTTACCTCAGATAAAGCTTTGGAAAAATGCCGACGAATGTTTTGGCTATACTCCGTTTAAGGGGATTCCGAAGCTGTTGTCATACTTGGAGAAAAATGTCGGCAACAAAAAAGAAATATCGGTCGAAGCACCTTTCCCCGAAACATTTTTCAGGAATGCCGTATATTCAATAAAGTCGTCGGGCAGTGCTTATGACGCGGTGATAAAACGCTGCAGCGACCTTGCCGGATCGACGCAGAAGAGCTTTGGAACGGAAGAGCAGTGGCGCTGGCTTGCCAAAAAGCTGAGATCGTCCGGAAGTTTTTCAGTGTTGGTTTGTGAGTACTTTGAATCGACATCGAACCTTTCGGCTCACATATCGGAAGTTTCGGAAGGATCGGACGACAATAAAAAGTGGCTATTATGGCTGGCGATGAAAGTTTTCTCTGTATCGGGCAAAAAGTATCTTACACTTGTACTCGATCAAAGTGACAGTATTGATGATTTTGAAAAACATATCTATTTCGATATTATTGATATCGATGTGACAGATTCGTGTTTTAAGCAATACTATACGGAAAGAAAAAAGCTCATAAAGCAGCTGCCGGAAAATATCGTATTACAGGAAACTTACTGTCAAAAATTAGGCAAACGCCGGGAAAATGAAATATTCTACTTGACAGGCGAGAGCAGCGCAGAACGATATGAGTTTATGCGGTGCTTGGCAATATATGATTATACCGACGATAAGATCCGCACAGCAGCACAAAGTATGTCACAACTTGTTTCGGCATATTTGAATGATTTTGTTTTTGATCCTTCCAATACAAAGGTGCCTGATGGCTGCGGGCTTCGTGAGGAATTAACAGCTTATTTTAATGAATACAAAATGCAAAAGCTGACAAATCGTATTTATCCGGAGTTTCTTGCGAAGGTGCAGGAGTACGCTGTTACGAGACCCTACAATATACTGAGACCACGCAGCAGTATTGTTTCTCATATGGATAAGAAAAATTCCAAACTGTTTTTCTTCGATGCGTTAGGTGTCGAGTATTTGGGATTTATTGCGGCTGAATGCGAAAAGCTCGGTTTGGTAATGGAAGTATCGATAGGTCACTGTGAACTTCCTTCAATTACAATGAATAATAAGGAATTTCTTCAATATTTCGGTGATAACTGGGTTAAAATCGATAAGCTTGATGAAATGAAGCATCACAGCGAGGATTACGATTATAGACAGTGTGAATATCCGATCCATCTGTTTGAAGAGCTTGATGTGATAGATGAACATCTGAGGAAAATACAGTCTCAGCTTGTTCAGGGAGTGATGGAGAAAGCTATTATAGTATCGGATCACGGTGCAAGCCGACTTGCCGTCTTGTATGGCAAAGAGAACGATTCAAAAATTGTTTTGGACGAATCGGGTGAACACAGCGGAAGATGCTGCCCCGTCGATGATGATCCTGAAATTGATTTTGCAGCGTATGAAAACGGATACTCCACACTTGCGAATTATGAACGCTTTAAAGGCGGTCGTCGTGCAAATGTCGAGGTTCACGGAGGTGCTTCATTGGAAGAAGTCTTGGTTCCTGTTATCACCTTGACGAAACGTCCGGAAAAGCTGGAAATATGCTTTGTGGATCCTGTGATCACTTTGCGTCCTCGTATTGTTCCGACGCTGACAATGTATTCTAATATCCCGTTAAAGGATCCTCGTATTGTTGTAAACGGAGAGTTTATTATAGGCGAGTTCGCCGAGGATAATAAACACGCAGTATTTTCACTGCCGAAGATAAAGAGAAAGGGATCTTATCACGCTGATGTATACGATGGAAATAAAAATCTGTCGGTCAGAATTTCCTTTGCCGTGACGAAGAAAACTCAGGAGAACGATATATTTTAGGAGGGATATAGATGGATGCGGTTCAGTCCCCTGAATTTATA
Organism: uncultured Ruminococcus sp.; assembly: GCA_902797065.1. GTDB lineage: Bacteria > Bacillota > Clostridia > Oscillospirales > Acutalibacteraceae > RUG592. The sequence continues at coordinate 3,710 of CADBRK010000258.1, read as the reverse complement.
GAAAAACTGAAGGACAGCTTTGACGATATGGTTGTCTATAAAGACTTGAAAAAGAGCAATTTCATTGCGTCGTTCAAGCTCCCATCGTTTATGCGCGACTGGGTTTTGAAACGATTTCAGGACGATGACGGTGAAATTGATGTCGATGCTGCAACGGCTTTTATAAAAGAGTTTATTCCAAAAAAAGAAGACTGGAATTCGATTAAAGACAGAGTAGTCAATTATCAGGAACATGTGAAGTTTCTTGCGAAAATATCGGTAGATATTGATATCAAGACGCAGGAGATCTCGTTTGCATTGGCTGATTTCGGTCTTTCCTACAAGGATACTGTTATTCCGAAAGATGTGTGGATGGAGTGCAGTGATGTGCTTCTTAAAGCGGAGGAAAACTGGGGAATTGTGGAGATAGGATATCAATTTCCCGAGGATAAAAAGCCCGGCAAGATCAAGCTTGTGAGTTTCAGAGATTTTTGCCCATATAGTGTTGATCTTGACGATTTTAAGTACGCCCGGGAATCGTTTAACCTGACGGAATGGCTCGATATTATTTTAGGTGCCGTGGATTATAATTCCGCGGGATATGAATCAAAAGAGCAGCGCTTGGCAATGATAACTCGTCTGCTGCCTTTTGTTGAGAAAAATATTAACCTTATAGAGCTTGCGCCTCCCGGTACCGGCAAATCATACTTGTTCGGTCAGATCAGCCGATACGGTTGGCTTGTGTCCGGAAAGGCATCTCGTGCGCAGCTTATTTATCATCGTGCAAGAAAAAAGGATGGCGTAATAGCCTATACCGATTTCCTTGCTCTCGATGAGATACGTGAAGCCGAGTACATGAAGGATACCGAGATGCATTCGGCTTTGCAGCAGATCATGGAAAATCGAAAGTATAAATCCGATGACGGTCACGAGATCAATGTTGATGCAGGAATAGTATTTTTAGGCAATATCAACGGCGACAGAATGAACGAGTACAGCTTTATGTTTGATGAGTTGCCGGAACCGTTCCATAAAAGTCCATTCCTTGACAGAATTCACGGATTTATTAAAGGCTGGGAATTGCCTCGAATGAATGACGACCTTAAAATATGTGGTTGGGCATTGAATTCGGAGTATTTCACTTCGATAATGCATGCACTTCGTGACGATCCGAGCTACAGAGCCATCGTTGACGCTCGTATAAAGATGCCGGAGAAAGCCGATACAAGAGATACAGAGGCTATCAAACGCATTTGTACGGCGTATCTGAAACTCTTGTTCCCTCATGTTCAGAATCCCGAGGATATATCTTCATCTGACTTCAACAGGTACTGTCTTAAACCTGCAAAGGAAATGAGGGCAATCATTATATTCCAGATGGGTCAGATCGATCCCGAGCATTTTAAAGGGAAGACAGTACCCAATCTTACCGTAAAGGAAGTGGGCGAGTGAGCAAAGAATGTATCGCCTGTGGGAAAACTGCTTTGACAAAAAACGAGATCGGAATAAATATTAAACTGCTCGGCGAAGGAACGGAAGCGTTCTATTGTATGGATTGCTTAGCCGAGTATCTTGATGTGTCCGTACAGGATATATTGGACAAGATAGAGGAGTTTAAGGAAGAGGGCTGCAAGCTGTTTTCGTAAAACTAAATGACCACCTCTCAATTTTACGGAGCGGTGGTCATTGTGATATGAAAGGTGAGGAAATGAAGAATTACATCTACGCTGACAACGCCGCCACAACACGTCTCGACGATACTGCGTTTGAAGCTATGCTCCCATACCTAAAAAGCAATTACGCCAACCCCTCACAGCCGTACAGCTTTGCACGAAAAGCCAAGCACGCTTTGAAGGAATCACGCCGAATAATTGCCGAATGCATAAATGCCGAGCCGGAGGAGATATTTTTCACTTCGGGCGGTACGGAAAGCGATAATTGGGCGGTCAAAAATTATACTTGTGCGAGTGATGTCCGTTATGTTATCACATCGGCGATCGAGCACCACGCAGTACTGAATGCCGCTAAAAACGGTGACTGCATTCATACGGCCATACCTGTGGATAAATGCGGATATGTTAAGCCGGAAAAGCTGTCCGAAATACTCAACAGACCTCGTGATACTGCGGTATCATGTGAAAGCACGCTTGTTTCCGTAATGCTTGCAAATAACGAGATCGGGACTATAGAGCCGGTCAAAGAGCTTGCCGCTGTCGCGCACGAAAAAGGCGCGCTATTTCACACCGACGCAGTTCAGGCGGTGGGGCATATTCCGGTTGATGTAAAAAAACTCGGTGTTGATATGCTGTCGGCTTCGGCACATAAATTCAACGGACCGAAAGGGATCGGCTTTCTGTACAGCAAAAACGGACTGCTTCGACCGTTACATGACGGAGGCGCACAGGAAAGAGGAATGAGAGCGGGTACCGAAAATGTGGCGTATATTATTGCTATGGCAGCAGCGTTAAATGCGAACTGTGAAGCAATGGCTGCGAATATCCAAAGAATAACCGAAACGGAAAATGCATTTGTTTCAGAATTGAATAATACGCAAATCGATTATATCCGTAATGGTTCATCAAAGCGTATTCCCGGAAATGTCAGCATTTCAATAAAAAATGCCGACGGAGAAATGCTGCTTCATCGGCTTGATCTGATGGGTATATGCGTCTCGACCGGGTCTGCGTGTGACTCGGTAAATACGCAGGTGTCTCATGTTATAAGGGCTATCGGCGTGCCCGAGGAGTACGCAAAGGGTACTATCAGAATATCGTTCGGAAAGTACAATACCCCAGAAGAAGCCGTGGAGATTGCAAGAGCAATTTCCAAAGTGTGCGGAGGGAGAATATAATAAATGAAACACACCCTCACAATAGAACATAGGCAATGCCACATCTACACCGCCGATTCTCCGAAATACCTTCTTATCCAGCTCGTAGACGAACATGATCTCGAGGTGCTTGACAATGAAGTCGCCGAGATCGGACGCCGCACGACAGCACCATTTATCCTTGCGGCGTTTCGCATTCACGACTGGAACAGCGAGTTATCCCCGTGGACAGCACCGCCTGTGTTCGGAAAGCAGGATTTCGGAAGCGGTGCATCTGATACACTTGCTTTTGTCGAAACAAAGCTGATACCGGAGATCATTTCTCAATTTGATCTTCCCGAAAGTATCCCTGTCGTGATCGGAGGTTATTCCCTTGCGGGCTTGTTTGCGCTTTGGAGCGTGTACAATTCCGAACACTTTTCGGCAGCGGCAGCGGCGTCACCGTCGGTATGGTTTCCTAAGTGGGACGAGTATATGAGGTCGCATTCCCCGAAAGCAGACTGCGTTTATCTCAGTCTCGGCGATAAGGAGGAAAAGGCGAAAAACAAGGTTATGGCGACGGTAGGGGAGCGTATTCGTGAGCAGTATGAGTTGCTAAGGAATATAGACTGCACCTTGGAGTGGAACGAGGGCAATCATTTCAATGAGCCTGATATCCGCACGGCTAAGGCGTTTGTGTGGTGTGTGGACAGACTTGAACGAGAAATATATTGAGGTGAAAAAATGGGAACGATTTTGGAATCTATCGAAACAGTACTATCTGAACACCCGGATGGGCTTACAAGCAATGAAATATACCAAAAGATTATAGATCAAGATTTGTATCATTTTGGTGCACAAAATCCGCTATCAATTGTAAACGGCATTGTTAGGCGTCATTGTGCTGGTTTGGATTTTCCAT
>CADBRK010000257.1 GCA_902797065.1 uncultured Ruminococcus sp. | reverse complement strand
TGTTTTATCGGGACGCAGGTTGATCGTATCAAGCCCCAATGTAAAGCTTGCATTGATGAACTCGCTGTAATTGACCGACAAGCCGTTGAGCATCGGCACCATTGTTTCACGGTCAAGCCCGAAAATGCGAGTGGGGCTTATGCCGTCGCGCTCGATAGTGTCATCAAGCAGCGTTGTGAGAGAAAACTGGTAGTAATCGCCGCAGTTTTCGGCGAACTTGTAAAGGCTGTAGAGGATAACACGCGGGTCGGGGTTTGACCAAGAGGTGCGAATCACAGAATTCATAGTCTTCTTTTCTCCATCTTTTTGAATCTTTATTGTAATATCAGGTTTACCAAATCCAATTCGCTGAAGAATGTCATTTGAATCTATGATTACTTTAAATCCATTCCAAAACTCGCCTCTTGCCTTCTTCGCCGCATCTTCCATATCTAAGTTCAGCCGTTCAAGTTCATATATTTCATTGAACGGTATGTTTTCAATATACCACCTAAAAGGAGCTGCATAAGCTAAGTTACAAAGCATTAAAGCCCACGTACTATCATCATTAATGTCGAGTTTTATTATTTTTTCTCCCATAGGAGTTATCTTTCTTTTTTTGGTAACACCAGCATCATCTAAAAAACTAAACATCGTGTCCGTTTTACGATTACCAGGTTCAAATGTACTATCTGCAAAATAGTTCTTAATCCACTCAGCATCAACACCGACACTAAGATATCTATTAACGCCCTTTACACTTTTCATATCAGTACTTCCTTTAACAGAATTATAGTATAAACAACCGCCCAAAATTTTTAAGCAAGAATGACAATGAATACAGTTATTAGAAATATGTACTCCTTCAGTATCCATCGAAATGTTCCTATAAGGGCATTCCGCAACACATGACATACACTGTATACAATATTGGGTCTTTGCTAAAACACATTTAAAGAAATAAGAAAAATCAATTGAGTTCTTGCTTCTCCTGTCATTTTTTATAAGAATGGTTGTGTGGTTATTCATGGTTGATAAAGTACATTCTCTCCACACGCCATCATATTCCAACACATATCCAGAATCTGTAATGCCAATTTTTCCAATCGCTTTATACCACTCTTGCCAAACAGGCTTTAAATTATCTACTTTAAAGACCAAAAATCCCGGTTTTTCCTCAAATAGAAACCGTTCTTTTTCTGAGAACCTAAGTTCTCTTCCACTCATTCTTGTTTTCCAACCACCAATATCAAGAAATCGTTCTGCGTTTCCATTGGAAAGATCTTTTTTACTTGTATCAATAATTATTTTGCAAAATTTGTCAACATCTTCTTGAAAGAACCTGCGTTTAAAAAACTCGTGTCTTTCAGAGGAGTTTGGACACATAATGCAACCCACTCGACTAAAACCATACTTATAGGCTTCATTAAACAATAGATTATTCGCAAAAATGTGAAGATACACTTCAACGGACGACCAATCTAAAATTGGATGAAAACTATACTGCCCTGCGAGTTTTTTTCCAAGGCTTAGTTCATCATAATTGGCTCTTGATACACTTTCATCTCTTCTAACACCCGTAATCATTACAGAACGAACTCTATCAAGTTGGTATATCTCACAAATTTTATTTATTACAGGTGCTGTCTTATGTACTGTACAACACCATCTAACCCGTCTTGCTGGCGGTCCGAATTTCCGCCAAGAATCTACCGATGAAAATTCTGTTTTGGCTTCATAATACCCAATATCCTCTTTTTTGCAGTACTGTTCAATCTGCTTCACAAGTTCCAAGGTCGTGGGGAACTCCATATCGGTATTACCAAAAAAGACTTTAAAGTTACTATGCGGCAACGCCTGTTGAACAATATCCAAAGCTACAACGCTGTCTTTACCACCGCTGAATGCTACATAAAACAGATCAACCCTTTTCTGATATTTTTCATATGTATTATATACCTTCTGTATCGTCTCCTGCGTCAGCGTCTCCATTATATTCGCATTCTTTTCGACCATTCTTTCAATATCAACAAAACGCAGCTCGCCGCCGTCCGGTTCGGGGTCTTCAAGCAGGATAAGCTCGGGCGCGGTGTAGAGCGAACCGCCCTTCGTTTTGGCTACCGTTCTGCCAAAATATATGTAGTTGTTCGCTTCCGCCCACATCAGCGGAGCGCGGTCGTCTCTCGGGTAATTCCAGTATCTGTCAAATCCTAAAATATCTAATTCTCTGTAATAAACAGGGCGCGGCTCTTTGCTGAATTTGGAGATCTCCGTAATCAGCAGCGGTCCTCCCGTTTCTTCGTCCCATATGTATTGGTACATGGGGTATTCCTCATTTCTTATTTGCTTCTTTTTTAAGTTTTGCTTCTTTCAGCAGCTGATCCATTCCCGACAACGTCTTTCTCTTTTGGTATCCGCAATCGATAAGATACTCAAAAGCAGCCTTTTCGGAACCCAGCGCATTCGAATGAGAAAGGACATCAACGACAAGTTCTCTGTACTCACTGATGCCCGAATCAACACGCACCATCGCGCCGTATACATCTGAGCTTGCAAAAGACGCGTGCAGCAGCTTGAATCTGCGGCTGTGAGAAAACAGATAACTCTCCAGCACAAAGCTGTTCCACTTATACCCGATGTTCGGGAAATGCAGGAACAGACCGACATCTTTAAGCGGCGCATACTTCTCGGGGCATATCTCGTCTAAAATA
>CADBRK010000256.1 GCA_902797065.1 uncultured Ruminococcus sp. | reverse complement strand
GGTTACTTCGTTCTCTTTATCCTTGCGGCTCTTGCCAACGGCTTCAATGTTCGTGACAACGGCTTTGGTATCTTCAAGGGTCTCGGCGAGAATAAGAACTTCCTCAAAGTCATGATAACCATCATCGCTATTCAGGCTCTTATCGTGAACTGTGCTCTCATTCCGCTTGCACCGTTCAAGTTCATCGGCAACATGTTCAGTTGCGTACCCTTCGGCATAACCGGCTGGTGTGTAGTGCTTGTTCTTGCGCTCACAATGATTCCTGTCGATCTTATCAGAAAGGCAGTTATCGGCGCAGGCAAAAAAGAAGAAGTTACTGTTGAAGAAACAGAAGAATAATATATCATCAACTGAACAAATAACAAAACGGCTCGGTACAAAAAGTATCGGGTCGTTTTGTTGCCGGTTTAAAAGCTCGGCAGTTTATTCATTTTTTTAATAATGCAGCTATTGTAAGTCAGCGCCAATACACCAAATCCGATTGGCGTGCCCCAATGCTGTTGACTTTTAATTCGCCTTATTCAAATCCGTAAGTACCATAGTAATCCGGATAGTTCTTGTAGTAATTATAATCATCGGGGTTTACCGAGAACCATTCTCCATGTCTCAGTATGTTGCCTTGATACTCGGATAATGTATTCTCTTCGGGGCGAATCACATATATCATACCGTAGAAGTCATCAAGCGTATCATAAAGCTCGCTCTCATCTTCGGGGATATATCCGCAAAGGCTTATATTGACCGTCTGATAAACATCGCCGATAAGCTCAGGGTCTGCGGGGCTGCCTGCATCAACAAACGAATTGAAAATAAGAGTTTCTGTTTTTTCGTTATCCGGTACGCTGCAGGAGAATACGTTCTTCCCTATCTCGGGCGCGGGAGTCATCTCAACTCCAGGCCACGGAGCATTCTCTTTGGGCTGCCAGTAATAAACGCCCACCTTCTGATTTGTTCCGATAAATTCATCGGGAGCCAGGAAATAGTATGTAACCATTGCAGTTTCTTCTGCGGCTATTTTCTCGCCTATGGGATATTTTACCGTGAGATTTACAGTAAATCTGAGGATATTCATAGCGTCCTTGCTTGTAGCCTTGCCGTCGCCGTCGATGTCTGCGGCTTTGAGCTGAGCGTCGCCAAACGTCGTGAGGTTGATAGTGTAACGCTGGATAGCCATGCTGTCTTTTGCGGAAACCTTGCTGTCGCCGTCAACGTCGCCGTAAATGCCCTCGTCCTGCGGGATAGGTTCGCCGTAAAACTCTGCAATACCTTTGTTGATAGCTTCAACATCATAGAAGCCCTTGTAATCATAGTCCATACCGGGCATTTTAACATCGGGTTCTGCGCCTGCGTCGGCATCTTTGCCCTCCTCACGCAGATACATCATATATCCAGAACAATTATATCCCGTTCCGTTTGCGTAAAGTCTAGGAACAACTGCGCATGAGCCGCCGGCGGTCTTTTCACCAATTAAGCAGATACCATGATCCTGAGCCATACAGGGGAATATATTTGCGCATGAATACGAACCTGCCGAAGCTATAACGGCGCATCTGAAATCATACTTCAGCTTGTCGTCTTCTTCGTCAAATTTTCCGTCAAGGTTTTTGTCAATGCGGCCGTTGAATCTTACCTGATTGCCCGAAGCGATATACTTCTCCGAAAAGCTGTATGTATCACACATAAGCGCGATCAGATAAGCCGCCGCAACATCGTCGCCGCCGCCGTTTAACGTCACGTCAACAATAAAATTCTTTGCTCCGTGTTCCTGAGCATAATCCATAGCCTCTTTAAATATCGGAACTATCTCATTATCAAAAGATGTGAAATTAAAGAAGTATGTGTCGCCCGACTTGCAAAGCACAGCGCCCTGCCACTCTTTTATCTTCTCAAAGCTTTTGTACGCGTCGGACTTTGCGACCGCAAGCTTGTTTAACTTTTCATGAGACAATGCTTCTTTGTCATCTTCAGCCATGATTTTCTTAATATCGTCATTTTCCTCATCGCCAAAAGCCTTTTTAACTAAGCTTGAAAGATCCTTAACGCCGATATACGAAAGTCTGTCTGTTAAACTGTAAGTAAGCTCCGTATGACCGCCGTCATTCATATAATACTGCAAAAAGGCAAGACCCATGCAGTATTCTTCGGTATTCTCCGACAGAAGCAGTTCCTTTACACGGGGAGTAACGCTGTCATATGAGTCGAGAGCTTTATCCAGTCCGCCGTTTATTATGCTGTCTGTAAGAATTGCATTTGACGGTCTTCCGCATAAGCAGTCCAAAGTGAAGCAAAGCTCGTCATATGAAAACTTTGCGTATTCTTTGCTGCGTGTATCGTCAAAGCTTCCTTTTGCGCCCATAACGTTCATCGAATTTGCCATAGTAATTTTCTCGTTCTTATATCTCATGGCGACGCCTGCTTCAAGGAACATATCATTTAAAGTGCAGAAGGGCAGATATATGCTGCCGTCATTTTCTACAATATCGAGATCATACTTTGACAGATCAAAGTCCAAACCTTTGATTTCGCCGGTTAATTCATATCCGTCTCCGTTCTCGACATACGTATACCCGGGCATACCTTCGAGCGTTCTGTTGCTTGAGAGGAATCCCTCCAAAAAATCAAACGAGATCGTGTCTTTCTCTGCGTCTGCCGTCATGTTATAATCCCCGTTTGTGTATTTGTAAACACCGCTGCCGAGAGATTCAGGCTTTCCGTCAATTGTGAATATCTGATCGAAAAAATCCTCGACATTCACGAACGGAACCTCAGGGAGATCGCTGCGGAACAGACAGGTAAACTCGGTGTTCTCGCCGCCGTCCATAGGCGATACTGCTACCTGCTTTGCTTCATAGGTGACTTTTGCTTCGTCCCCGTCTGCGGACGCGCTTATTGCTGCATACGATAATAGCACAGCTGCGGAAAGAATAATTGACAACGTTTTCTTCATGACAGACACTCCTTATTGAAAATTTGATGTTAAACCGTAAACCGGTTGATTTTTATTATCTGTCTAAATTATAGCACCGCAATCTAAAGTTTGTCTTAAGAAAAAACGAAGTTTTTATAAAAGAATATATAAAAAAATCGTAAAAGCCAACGACCGCAGCAAGGCATTCATCCTGCTGCGGTCATTATCATCTTAAAGCGCCTTTGTTTCTATTTCTTCCATAACCATATCAAGGTACTGCTCAACAGTCATAGCGCCCATATCGCCCTTCTTTCTCGAACGAACGGAAACTACCTTAGCTTCGATGTCCTTATCGCCGCAAAGCAGCATATACGGCACCTTTTCAAGCTGAGCTTCTCTGATCTTGTAGCCGATCTTCTCGCT
>CADBRK010000255.1 GCA_902797065.1 uncultured Ruminococcus sp. | reverse complement strand
ATCGCCTGCAAAAAGCTGTTTGTTTTACTGTTAGCATCTATCATAGATATACGCCTCCCGTCAGTCAATCTTTATTCCGATAGCGTCGTGAACATACTTTGTAATAGATTCGCTTGTACGGCCGTTTCCGTGCCGGTCGGGTATCTCGACTATCAGCGGCTGTCTTGAATGAAGTTTATAGTCCATAATAAGCTCCGGGCAAAGATTGACAAGCGTCGCCGTCATCAGAACCACCGCAACGTCGCTGCGCTGCATGGTTTCTTTGAGTGTTTCTTTTACCTCGGCTTCGGTATGTATTACAACTCCGTCAATGCCGGACAAACGCATACCCATAAGCGTATCCACGTTATCGCTTATCAAGAAAAATTTCATACCGTTTCACTCCCTGTCTGAGCTTATCAGCCGAGCTTGGAGAGGATAAGGATAGATACGAGCATTCCGTAAAGCGCAACACCTTCACCGAGAGCAACGAAAATAAGCGACTTACCAAAGTTCTTGCTGTCTTCGCTTGTAGCGCCGATAGCAGCAGGAGCAGCATAAGCAACGGCAACACCGCCGCCGATACACGAAAGACCCGTTGCGATAGCCGCAGCAAGATAACCCATACCGACTGCGCCTGCGGCAGCCTCTGTTGCCGCCTCCGTATCACCTGCAGCGCTTGCGATCATCGGGCAAAGGAAGCATGCTATAAATACTGCGCAGAAAGAAGCTATCTGCATATATACTGCCTTTTTTCTCCTGCAGCCTCTCTGTACCGCTCTGTTTGCAAGATAAACCGAAAGAACACCGAAAATTACCGGGATAGAAAGAAAAATGTATTCCATAATAAAAACCTCCAATTATTTTGACAATTATTATTTTATTCAGAAAGCGATGTAACGGGCTTGAACTCTCTGCCGTCACCGCTGTAAAATCTGCCGAACATCTCGTAGAATTCGAGTCTGAGCACCTGTATGCATACAAGCAGCGCTTCAAGACCCATTACAAATATATTGCCGATAACAAGTATCGCAATATACCCGACGCCGCTCGCCATGTTTGCGAGTGTGAACACAACCTCCATCATACCTGCGTGAACAAGCACAAACGCGCCTACTCTGAGGAATGACATCGTGTTTGTCACATAGCTGAGAAGCACCTCGAACAATTCAAAGAAGTTCTGTATGCAGTAGCCTCCCCAGCTCTCGGGCTGCCAGTTCTTTTTGCCCTCGCAAAGCCTGCCCAAAGGTTCTTTGAGGAAGATTATCGCAAGCGGCATTGCAATAAGACATATGATATACGCAGGTGTTGCAATACTTACATCGAAAATGATACTTCCGACTACCGCCGCAACAACCGAAACATAGAACATAAGTCCGCACACACCGTTGTTTCCGAAAACGCCGTTTTCAATATCACGCTTTTTCAGCGAGATCACAATATTGAGTATCATAGCCACCGTTACGAGCGCCATGCCTATTCCTATGGCAAGATATATTATCGTGTTGATCGTTGCCGGCTCCATTACGCTTATCGGTTTTTCTTCCCAGCCGAAAAGCTTGCTGTACAGGGGATCGAGCAGATGTTCAAATCCGAACACCGAACCGTAAATAAGTCCGAATACCGCGCCCGATATTCCGCACGGGATAAGGATTCCGCCGAGCGGGTTCTTCTTCTTTTTCATAAGAATACCAAACAGCATTACAACAAGTCCGTGACCGACGTCGCCGAACATTATTCCGAAAAGCAGAGTATATGTTATCGCCACGAAAGAAGTCGGGTCAAACTCGCCGTACCTCGGGAGTCCGTACATCTCGGTATAGTACTCATAGCCTCTTGTAAAGAAGTTGTTCTTCAGCTTTACGGGCGGAGAGTGTTTAAGTTCGCTCTTGCCGCTGGTAAGCATACATTCGACAGTATCTATCTGCTTGAGTTTTTTGCAAAGCTCGTCTGCCTTATCTTCTGTTACCCAGCCTACCATTACAAAGCTCTTTTTGTAGGTAACTGCCTTAGACAGCAATAACTGCTTTCTCTCAATATCGGTAAAATAGCTGTGATAAAGGTCTATCTTATCGCGGTTCTTTTCAAGATACTTCGTGAAGTCTTCGTTTAATGCGTCAAGCTCCTCTTCAAGCTTCGGCAGCCGCTGCTTCTGCTCCTCGCAGTATTCTTCGGGCGTACCGTTCAGATCAAGCACGCCGCTGCTCTCGAAATACAAGCTGGAGAATATTCTGTCAACGTCGTCGCTGTCGGAGATAGGCGCAAGATACAGACCCCAATAGTAGTTGTCGTCATGCGTCGTAGGAAAGAACATCACAAACGGATTATCGCTGTAATGCTGCATTCTGTCAAAGCTTTCTTTCGGAAGCTTGCCGAAATTGGCTTTGATGTACTTGCACTCGTTGATCTTTTCCATAGGAAAATCAAGTCCGGTGAAGTGGCTTATCTGTTCGATAGTATGCTTACACTTTTCTATCTCGGCAGAAAGCTTATACTTTCTGTCGGAAAAATCCTGCAAAGTATCGGTCAGCGTAACTATATCACGGGCAATATCATCATTCAGCCCATCTTTGGGAACGGCAGTCAGACTGCGGCTGATATTCTCGGAATCAAGAACACTGTAGAACCTTTCGGATATATCCCCATAAGTATTCTGTATCTGTACGGGAATAAACATTTTTATGTCCGAATGGAAGCTCATCGGGTCATCGGGCTGAAAGCATTCCGACTCTACCAGCAGTTCGGCTGTCTCGCTGAGCTTTTCTGCCGTGCCGATTATCCTCAGACATTTGATTTTTTCTATTGCCAATACTATCACCCCTTTTTCAAATAATGACAATCTTTTTTATTTTGTCAGAATCAACATTATAACGCACGCCCTCTATGATACTTACGATGTTGTCGTACTCTGTTTTCATAACGAAGTAGTACGACATCATAACCACAAGCGGGTACGTCGAAAAATGAATATTTTTCCTTGTGACCCTGTACAAGCCTAAATTATCTATCTGTCCTGCGTAGACATAATCGAGCTTTTTAAGCTCTCGTCCGAAAGCTGTCCCCTCAACTGCTGAAAACACCTCGTCGCCCGTCTGCGCATTGAACATTTTCTCCCTCGCCTTTTCGGGGATAGAACCGTACGGAAAAGCATAGTCCTTGGCAGTATCGTAAGGCGCTTTGTAGTACCGCTTCAATCTGTATATCCTGACAAAGTTCATGTAATCCATGATAGAATCGAACATTGCAAGCAGAGCCTTTTTTTCTTTGCCCGCAAAGTATTTTTCTATATCGTCATAAAGAATACGATAACTGTATCGGTAAAGGACATTTTCTACCTTTGCGATATTCAGCACCTCGCCCTTGGCAGGGCGGTACGGCGCAAGAACGCTGCCGTAATGCGACAGGCCAAGTACGTCAAACAATTCGTCGTACGTTTTTGCCTGAGCAAGCCTGAGGAAATCTATCGACGTCATACCGAGAAAATACTGCGGAAAAACAAAGGCTGTGTCGGATTTATGGTGAGATGTGATCGTCGTGAGGTAATGCACGATCTGCTCGATCTCGCTTTGCCTGAGTACAAACTCGGAGAAACGCTCGCTTGAACCCTTCGCATAAATACACAGCGACGAAAAATCCTCGGCAAGCTTCTGCCTGAGTATAAGTTCGAGCCGTCCTCTGTGTACCTCACGCTCGTTGACCTTTTTGAGGATCTCTTTGTAGCTTGTGTTGTTTTTCAGGTATGTTACAACCTCGGATACGCTTTTGCAGGAGAGCAGGCTCGCATAGTCCTTATCCGTCAGACGCTTTCCGTATTTTGCAAGCGTTTTGGCAAGAACCGCATTAGAAGATTTTGACGAACCCATTTTTGCCGCCTCCGTTTCCGAAACGGTTATCGTTTGAGAACTGCACTGACAATTTCATCGACCCATTTCTCCTTGTTTTTATTAAAAGTCTTTTCCAGCTGCTGCGAAACGGAATCGTAATGTTTCTTTGTGGCTTCCCATTCCTTTTCGCTCTGTTCTGCGGCGGATATTTTATACTGCTCCACGTGAGCCTTTGCGCTTTCGAGATACTCGTCATATACTTCCTGGCGCTTTTTCTTTACTTCTTCACGTGAAGCAATTTTTTCCGCCTGGGCTTCTTCGTCCATTTTTCGGGCAGTTTCGTCCATCTGCAAAATTTTGATAATCAAATCGTCCATCTGTTTTCGCCTCCCTTGAATAGTTGTTATACAAAAACCGTACTGTATACGATATTTCTTAATATGGATTTTATCCCCAAAAGCACGGGGGGGTACTTTCGGGGAATCGGTCTTGCGATCGTTATTTAGTTTTTCAGACTCTGTATAGGCGCAGGGATACGTCCTCCCCTGTTGATGAATCGTGCAGGTGAAGCCGTGTTTACCTCCATAACCGGACCGCCGCCGAGCAGTCCGCCGAAATTGAGAGTATCGCCTGCCTTCTTGCCTATTGCAGGGATAAGTCTTACAGCGGTTGTCTTTGAATTTATCATGCCGATGGCAGCTTCGTCTGCGATGATACCGGAGATGATCTCGGCAGAAGTATCACCGGGGATATTTATCATATCAAGACCTACCGAACATACGGAAGTCATCGCTTCAAGCTTTGTAAGCGTAAGGCAGCCCTTTTCCGCTGCGGCTATCATGCCTGCGTCTTCCGTCACGGGGATAAATGCGCCCGAAAGACCGCCTACGTGCGAACTTGCCATAACGCCGCCCTTCTTGACAGCGTCATTGAGAAGCGCAAGGCACGCCGTTGTGCCGTGAGCGCCGCATGTTTCAAGCCCCATTTCTTCAAGTATATGCGCAACGGAGTCGCCTATTGCGGGAGTAGGCGCAAGCGAGAGATCGACAATGCCGAACGGCACGCACAATCTCTTTGCGGCTTCCTGTGCAACAAGCTGACCGACTCTTGTAATTTTGAACGCAGTTTTCTTGACAATATCGGCAACGCCCGTAATATCGCAGTCGGGAGCCTTTGCAAGAGCCGCTCTGACAACGCCCGGTCCCGAAACGCCGACATTTATAACACACTCGGGTTCGCCCGTTCCGTGGAATGCGCCCGCCATGAAAGGATTATCCTCGGGTGCGTTGCAGAATACAACAAGCTTAGCCGCGCCGATACAATCCCTGTCGGCTGTCATCTCGGCAGTTTGTCTGATGATCCTGCCCATTTTTGCAACGGCGTCCATGTTGATACCCGCTTTTGTCGAACCTATATTTACCGAGGAACATACTCTGTCGGTTACGCTGAGAGCCTCGGGAATACTCTCGATAAGGGCATAGTCGCCGGCGGAAAAACCTTTATGACAAAGTGCGGAATATCCTCCGAGGAAATTTACTCCTACTTCTTTTGCGGCACGATCGAGAGTTTTAGCGAAACGCACCGTTTTTTTCGCCTGACATGCAGACGCTATCATAGCTATCGGCGTTACGCTGATGCGCTTGTGAATTATCGGAATACCGTAATCAATGCTTATATCCTCGCCTGTTTTGACAAGGTCTTTTGCGTATCTGCATATTTTATCATAGATCTTATCGCACGCTTTATCAATATCATCATCTATGCAGTCAAGAAGAGAGAGCCCCATAGTGATAGTTCTCACATCGAAATTCTCGTTCTCGATCATATTAATGGTCTCAAGAATGTCGTTTGTATTTATCATACCGAAAATCCTCTCATATCATACTCTGTACATTGTATTAAAAAGCTCTTCGTGAGTCACATGCACCATGACGCCGAATTTCTCGCCCATAGCCTTAAGTTTTTCGGTAAGCTCCTTGAACGGAACGGTACACGAGGTAATATCCACCATCATTATCATTGCGAACATATCCTGCATAACAGACTGAGTCACTTCTACAACATTTGCGCCGTACTCTGCGCATACGCCCGACACGCCCGCAAGTATACCGACTGTGTCTTTGCCGATAACAGTTATTACAGCTTTCATAAACATTTCCTCCGCATTTCAATATCTTATTACATTTTAAACTTTTTGAAACAAAAAGTCAATCTAAATATATAACTTGTGATACTTTATAGATAAATTGTTACTTTTTATTCATTTCAAGGGACATCAAACCCTGTCTGCCCTTTCAAAACAGAATTTTTGCAAAAAAACAGCCACGCCCGAAAAAGCATGACTGTAACGTAATCAATCAACTGAAGAACATAAAGAAATATACCAACAAAAGAAGACCTGTTGTGATGATATTCACACCGCCCGACAGATTAAGCAGCTGTGCTGTCTCGGCTTTGGTGAGGTTTTCTTCTGCGGCGGCAGATTTAAGCGTTCTGATACGCTTCACACAGTGGCTGTAGTAGATCCTGTTTGCAAAGACGCCCAGTATTATCATACCGATTATCTGAACAAACAGCAGTATACTCGGCATCATCGCCAGAATCTGCTGAGAAGCAGGCAGCTTCTGCATTTCCGCTGACATTTTCATGTACTGCTCCATCGTAAACGAGGACATATTCTCCATACTCAGCCCGAGTTTATCGAGAACGCTGTTCATTACTTTCAGGCTGTACGTAATGGAAAGATAATATCTCAGCACATATAGCAGCGTTTCGATAGAAAATACGAGTGCGCCGACTTTGTACTGCTTTCTGAAGAAAAACCATACTCCCGAGAATATGGCTGCGGAAATATTGAATCTGTTTGACTTTCTCTTAACCGCACGGAATGCCTTCATGTAGTACGGAGTGTTTACCGCAACATAACAAGCCATATCCGCTGCCGAGACGTCATCTTCAAACTGTTCCTTCGCAGCAACTCCGCCGAGAGGATCGGGCATTCCCGGGGGCAGCTTCAACTCGCCGTATTCGGCAAAATCAAAATCTTCACGTACGGGTATGTCTTCAAGCTTTTCGCCGCAGTGATTGCAGAAATTTGCATTCGGCGCATTTTTATGCCCGCAATTAGGACAAATTTTTGCGTCATCTGCAGCCGAGCGTATCAGTATTCTGATCTTGTCGTCGTTTTCTTTTGAATTTTCTTTGTTCTCTTCCTTATCGTCCGAAATACCCTGCGCCGACTTTTTGATAATATCAAACCCGTCGAATACATAATCCTTCGAGTGCTTGTCTTTGTTGGGGCATTCTCCTGTTTCTTTCCAACATTTTCTGTGCGCCGGAGTACCGCATTCCGGGCAAACCACAACATCGTCATTTTCCGTAAACTTTTCTCCGCATATTTCGCATTTAAGCTTACTGTAGTCCATTTCGATCACTTCCTGTTAGTTTGACGTACTGTAAAAATATGGTTACTGTTATTATAACAAAAATTAAACAGAAATACAACCATTATTTTCAGAACAGGCAAACGCCGGAAGATTTTACGCCTTTACACTTCCGTTGTTTCATATTTCAAAACTCAAGAAAAACTGTGTTCATCGGAAAATTTGTACTAAACGGGAGATTATATATTATAAATACTGCGTAAATTGATACTTTACATTTTTCTCAAAAAAAGGTATAATATATACTTGGAATATGATGATTATATGAGAGGAATAATGTTATGGTACAATTCGAAGAACTGAAAAACGCTGTCGAGGAGTTAAAGCCCGAAATAGACGATCTTGCAGACGCACTCGGACTGAAAGCGTGCGAATCCGAGATCGAACAGCTTGAGTATAAAGCAACCGAGCCGGGCTTCTGGGACGATATGGAAAACTCGCAGAAAATATTACAGAGAACGGGACTGCTTAAAAATAAAGTGAACGGCTACAACGAGCTTGTCAGCCGCTATGAAGATACGCTTGCGCTTATCGAAATGGGCGACGAAGAAGAAGATCTCTCTATCCTTGAAGAGGCGCAGGCAGAGTACGAAAAGATAAAAGCCGATCTCGAAACGCAGAGACTTTCGACTCTCCTCACGGGCGAGTATGACAAAAACAATGCAATTCTTACTTTCCACGCAGGCAGCGGCGGAACGGAAGCTCAGGACTGGGCGGAAATGCTTTTCAGAATGTACGGCCGCTGGGCTGAAAGACATGATTTCAAGATAAAGACTCTCGATTACCTTGACGGCGACACGGCAGGTCTGAAAAGCGCCGTTATGCTTGTCGAGGGCGAGAACGCATACGGCTACTTAAAGAGCGAAGCAGGCGTTCACCGTCTTGTAAGAATTTCTCCGTTTGACGCGTCGGGCAGACGTCAGACCTCGTTTGCATCTCTTGAAGTAATGCCCGAGATCGAAAAGAATGTAAATATAGTTATCCCGCCCGAGGACATCAAAATGGACGTTTACCGTTCGAGCGGCGCAGGCGGTCAGAAGGTCAACAAGACTTCATCTGCCGTTCGCCTTACTCACATTCCTACAGGCATCGTAACTTCGTGTCAGGTTGAACGCAACCAGTTCCAGAACAGAGAAATGGCTATGCAAATGCTTATCTCAAAGCTTGTCGAGATCAAAGAGAAGGAACATCTTGACAAGATCGAGGACATCAAGGGCGTACAGAAAGAGATCACCTGGGGCAGCCAGATACGCTCATACGTATTTATGCCCTACACTCTCGCAAAAGACCACAGGACAAAATTCGAGTCCGCAAATATCAACGCAGTTATGGACGGAGAGATCGACGGATTCATCAACGCATACCTGAAAGCCGAGAGCCAGGGTACGCTCTCCTCGGATACAGAATAAAAAGCATACAGCCGATCATGCAGTTTCTGCACAATCGGCTGTTCGTATAATACACAGAAACGGAGTGCCGAAATATGAGATGTCCTTATTGTTCAAACGCAGAAAGCAAGGTATACGACACACGCACGATAGACGACGGCGACAAAGTACGCCGCAGACGAGAATGTTTAAAGTGCGGCAGACGCTTCACAACGTATGAGGCTGTCGAGCTGACGCCGATATTTGTCGTAAAGAGAGACAGTTCGAGAGAGCCATTCAGCAGGAACAAGCTTATGTCGGGTCTGATGCGCGCATGCGAGAAACGTCCCGTACCGCTTGAAACGATCGAAGGCATTGTAAAATCTATCCAGATCACGCTGCAGAGTTCTGCCGATCACGAGGTAAAGGCGTCCGTAATAGGCGAAATGGCGATGTCGGCGCTCAAACAGGTCGACGAGGTATCGTACGTTCGCTTTGCGTCGGTATACAGACAATTCAAGGACATCAATTCGTTTATCGACGAGCTGAACAGTCTGAAAAAAAGAACTGAACCCACAGGGAAAGGAAGCTGAGATCATGGCACTCGTATCAATGTACATACTGCTTTTTCTGGCTATTGCGATCATTTTATGCGTGATCTTTCTAATAGGAACCGTTCTGCTTATAATAGGTCTTGCAAAGAAGAAAAAAGCCGATTCGCCCGTGAAAACAGCAAAAAAAGGACTTATTATAAGCGGCGGTATTATGATGGCAGTACCGACGGTCATTACGCTGGTATTGATCATTTCGGTAATTGGCAAGATGTTCGGTCTGCCGTTCGGGAACAACACTTTGCCCGAACGCTGGCAGCACTCATGGGTAAACGACAGCCAAGCCGCAAATCAGGCGATTACAGAACTGTTATCGTCATCGGACAAATCGGACAAAGAGAAATTTGCAAGCTGTTTTACCAAGGAACTGCGTGACGATCCGTATTTTCAGGATTACGTAGACGCATATTTCTCTTCATATCCGACAGGACTGTCGGAGTGCGAGCTTGACGGAGGTTCAAACGGCAGCAGCGGCTCATATAATTACGGTCATAATGTTCAAACGGGATATGCAAGCTATACATGCGAGATGAAAGGCGACCATTATTTCATAACACTTGAGTTCTGCTACGAGAACACCGACGAACCCGACAAAGTCGGCGTAACAAACTTTACCATCAGGAATCTTGAAGCGCAGGCGGCTTTTAACAAGTGGTATGACGAAGCCGATAAAAGACCTATCCTGCTGTGCAGTATTGCAGGCAGCGATCAGATAAACGCACGGCTTATCGCAGGCAACGCTTACCAATGGACAGAAACAGACAACAGGAAGCTCAGCGTAGACGAGATGATAGACCTGCTCGACAAGGTCGAAAAAATCACCGACGATCTGTTTATAGAAACGGCAGGTCTGCCGAATGCAGAAGACATACCCGGGAGTGAAGATTACTATTATGAGCTTGAACCCGAAAACGGAGAACCGCGATATGCTTATATTGTAACTTCACGCTACAGAATAATATACGGTTATTTATGTACTCCATACGAAACCGACTACAGCTGTATGCTTTGCGATCACAAAATTACTGATTAATCAAAACCGCCCGAAAGGTAACTATCCCCTTCGGACGGTTTATTTTTTGTCTTTACTCCATCTTCTGTCCTAACAGAGCATTCTTCGACATATTTATAGTATACCTCAGAATTTCGAGAGCGTCTTTATTTGTTACCTTTCCGTCGCCGTTTATTTCGGCGGCTTTTTGCTGCGATTCGTTGAGTACCTTTAGTTTTATAACAAACCGCTGAACATTCATGCTGTCTTTAGCGGAGATCTTTCCGTCGCCGTCAACATCGCCGTAAAGCGTACTTTTTACGGTATCGGTATCTGTCGCCGAATCCGTGCCGGTGCCCGAATCCGTATCGGCGGGAACATCTGTCGAAGCGGCAAAATGTATAGTTGCGTCTTTGAGGTAGCCGTTGTTCGATCTGTTCTCTATACTCTCCCACTGTTCCTTTGTTCCTTCGTAATAAACATCGGTGAGACTCTGGCATACATCGAAAACATTTTCGCCGATCTTTGTAACGCTGAGCGGAACGGTGATGCTTTTAAGATTTATGCAGCCCTTGAAAGCATTTGTCGGTATCTCTGTCACGCTGTTGGGAATGGTGATCTCTTTCAGGCTTTCGCACTGATAGAATGCGCTTTGACCGATCGTCTTAACGCTGTTCGGGAGCGCAACCGATTCAAGCGATCTGCAGTTGCTGAACGCGCTTGCGCCTATGGACGTAACGCTTGAGGGTATCTCTATATCCGTAAGGCTCGAACAGTTATAGAAAGCATTATCGCCAAATTTTTCCACGCTGTCGGGTATGCTTATCATCTTTAATCCGGTATAATCCGAGAACGCCTTGCTGCCTATCTCGGTTACGGAATCGGGAACAAATACCCTTACGACATGACCGTAGCTTTCGTTCTGATACTTCATCTTTTTAACGATCGAAGTAACGGGCTTGCCGTCGTGCTCTCTCGGTATGGTTATCACTGCGTTGTAGCCTGTATATCTTACTACCGCAAAAGTACCGTCGTCATTTTTGTCATAATTGAAGTCGCTGTCGGGCGTCACGGGCGGCTCAAGGTCGGAATCAAGGTAATGCGCAGTCGGGTCGGTGGAGGTGGAAGCCGCACTATCATCCGGCGGTCTGTCTGTCTCATCTCTTTCGGTCTGCTCGTCAGATGGTCTTTCTACAACGGAATCTGAATCTGTAACAAACTCTGTAACGGTTTCGTCGGGTATCTCGGTATCGGACTTCACATCGGAAGCTGTATCTTTTTGTGTGTCGGTATCCTTATCCGTGGGAACATCGGTTTCCGTCTGCGTATCCGTTGATGTATCGGTCGAGGTGTCGGTATCCGTATTCGAATCAGTGTCGGTCGATGT
>CADBRK010000254.1 GCA_902797065.1 uncultured Ruminococcus sp. | reverse complement strand
GTCGGCGCAGACGCTTGCCTTGTCGTTACACCGTACTATAACAAGGCTACTCAGAACGGCCTTGTAAAGATGTTCACAACTATTGCGGACGCTTCCACTGTTCCGCTTATACTCTACAACATTCCGGGAAGAACAGGCGTAAACATCGCCCCCGAAACCTTCGTAAAGCTTGCGGATCACCCGATGATCGCAGCCGTAAAGGAAGCAAGCGGCAACATCAGCCAGTGCGTAAAGATCATGCAGCTTGTCGGCGACAAGATAGATATGTACAGCGGCAACGACGATCAGATCGTTCCTATCATGTCGATCGGCGGCAAGGGCGTTATTTCGGTACTCTCGAACGTATTCCCGAAGGAAACAGCCGAGCTGTGCCAAAAGTTCTTCGACGGCGACGTTGCAGGCAGCGCAAAGATGCAGCTTGATTATCTGCCGCTTATCAACGCTCTGTTCTCGGAGGTCAACCCGATCCCCGTAAAGGCTGCTATGTCAAAGATGGGCTTCGGCGAGAATTACGTAAGACTTCCGCTCACCCCGATGGAGGAAGCTCACGCAGAGGTTCTCTACAATGAAATGAAGAAGATGGGCGCGGACATTTAACTGATTAGGAATCAGGAGTTAGGAATGAGGAATTGTTTTTCTTGTGTGGAAAGCTTGATTAATTGAAAATGGAAATATTTTATCACTTACTCCTCATTCCTCACTCCACATTCCACACAAAAAAGCTTTAAACCAAATCATATTTGGGGGTTGTTAAAAATGATATGTAATAACTTATCCGTCAATGCAGATGGTCATCTGACATTTGCGGGAGTTGATACCGTAAGCATGGCAGAGAAATACGGTACTCCGCTTATGCTTATGGACGAATCGAAAATAAGAGAAAAAATGACAATATACCGTGAATCTATGAAGGAATACTTCACGGAGGATTCGATGCCGCTGTTCGCAAGCAAGGCGCTGAGCTTCAAGTATATCTATAAGATTGCAGACAGCGAGAACATAGGCATAGACTGCGTTTCCGCAGGTGAGATATACACCGCCGTTCAGGCAGGCTTCCCGATGGAAAAAGCGTATTTCCACGGCAACAGCAAAACAGAGGACGAGATACGCTATGCTATAAAATGCGGCGTGGGTCACTTTGTGTGCGACAGCATAGAAGAAGTTTCGGTCATCGACGAGATCGCACGGGATATGAACGTCACACAGAAGATACTGCTCAGGATCACCCCGGGCATAGACCCGCATACGCATAAGAAGGTAATCACGGGCAGCGTTGATTCAAAATTCGGCGTTGCAATAGATACGCACCAGGCATACGAGCTTGTCGAAAAGACGCTCTCACTGAAAAACATCGAGCTTTCGGGTTATCACTGCCATATCGGTTCTCAGATATTCGAGCATGACCCGTTCAGCGACGCCGCAAGGATTATGATAAAGTTCATTGCCGACACAAGGGATATGTACGGCTACACCGCAAAAACGCTCAACCTCGGCGGCGGTATGGGCGTACGCTATACGGAGGACGATCCCGAGATCGACTACAGAGCGAATATCAGAGATATTGCAGATCTCATGCGTACTCTGTGCGCAGAGTATTCTCTCGATATGCCGAAGATCCTTATGGAACCCGGCAGAAGTATCGTTGCAGACGCAGGTCTGACTCTGTACACCGCAGGCTACCTCAAAGAGATAACAGGCCTGAAGAACTACATCTCGATCAACGGCGGCATGACCGACAATCCGAGATTTACCCTCTATCAGTCGCCCTATACGGTACTGCTTGCAAACAGAATGAACGATCCCTGCGATTACAAGTGTACCATAGCCGGAAGATGCTGCGAGAGCGGAGATATTATACAGGAGGACGTTATGATGCCGAAGCCGTCACGCGGCGACACGATTGCCGTGCTGACAACGGGCGCATATAATTACTCTATGGCTTCTCACTACAACAAAGTTCCGAAGCCTGCCATTGTCATGATAACCGACGGCGCAGACCATATCGTGATCAAAAGAGAGACTTACGCCGATATGATCGCAAACGAGGTTTAATAAAACATAAGTATCACCCCACCCGGAAAATCAATTCGGGCGGGGTGTATTTTTCTGCGTAAATAATTATTAGCTATGTTTATTGATAATGCTTCTGATCTCGCTTTCCGCCCGTCTTACCTCTTCTCTGAACGTAAGCGACGGTATTCTGAGCGCGCCCGAACCGAGTATGATAAGCTGTTCGAGACCGTCCGATGTAACTACTCTTACACGGTTGTTCTTTGCGAGCGTGTGTGTGACCTTCTCGATATACATATCGGCTGTTTCGGCTTCTTTTGTATACACAACGCTGATACCGCCCTCTTTTTCGACGTCCTCTGTATGGTTTTTCACCTTGTATGCGTCAAACACAAGAATAAGCTCGCAGCCCTTGTAGCCCTGATAGTTGCACAGAATATTTATCAATGTACTGCGTGCCGCCTCTATATTGTCTTTGGCGATCTCTTTGAGGTTATCCCACGAGAAGATAACATTGTAACCGTCTACAAGAAGATATTCTTTTCCGTCGTACGATACTTTGCCCTTACGCTTGTACGGCGTACCGGGAGAATCATAGCGAACGGCTGAGGACTGCGTCACGTTCTTTTTTACCGCGCCGTATGTCTGTTCAAAAATACTCATAAGCTCACGGTCAAGCGCAAAGACATCTTTCTGTGCGGCGCATTTTGAGAGCAGCGTATCTTTGCCGTATTCCTCTGCGGTACTCCTTTCTTCAAGGTATGCGGGCAGGTGCATATACTTTTTCACCTCGTCCCACCTCACATTGAACCCTGCGCCGTGAGAACAGAAAACCGAACCGCACGGGTTCTGCAGATCGGAGTCGGGGTCATAGCCTGCGGCTTCGATCACCTCGTCGGAGTTGTGGCACGGCTCGTACCCTTTTAGCGAACACATCAGTCTGCCCTTGCCTTTGGTGTACTTTATCACTTCACGGTAATAATCACGTATATTGACAGCCGGTGCGCTGCCCCTCAGCACCGACATATCGGAGCCTGTTTCGGGCGGTTCAAAGCTGCCCTTCATTTTGCGTATATCAGCCATAGCACGCCCTACATTTTCGGCGGGGAGTTCAAGCACAAAATCAAAAACAGGCTCCAGCAGAACAGACTCCGCGCACCGCAGACCATGCCTTACGGCTCTGTATGACGCCTGCCTGAAATCTCCGCCCTCGGTATGTTTCAGGTGCGCTCTGCCCGACACAAGTATGATCTCAATATCGGTTATCGGTGAACCGGTAAGGACTCCGAGGTGTGTTTTCTCGCCCAGGTTTGTGAGGATAAGCCGCTGCCAGTTCCTTGAAAGTACATCTTCGCTGCACTCCGAACGTATGACTGCTCCGCTGCCCCGTTTGCCCGGACGCAGAAGCACATGCACCTCTGCGTAGTGTCTGAGCGGTTCGAAATGTCCCACTCCCTCGACGGTACTCTTTATTGTCTCTTTATATATAATACTGCCCGCGCCGAATTGTGCGTCTATACCGAAACGCTCGTGCAGGACGCTTTTAAGTATCTCAAGCTGGATGTCGCCCATCAGCCGTACGCTTATCTTCGCCGATAGCTCGTTCCACTCCACATTGAGCTGAGGGTCTTCGTCCTCGAGAATCCGCAGCTTTGCAAGCAGCGACGTGTTGTCTATGCCCTTCGGTGAAATTACCGTATAGCTGAGTACCGGAGAAAGGACGGGTATCATAGACGAACGTTCACAGCCCAGGCAGTCGCCCGAGTGAGCAAAGGTTATGCCCGTAACGGCGCATACCGTACCCGGTTCGGCAATATCTGTCTGCGTGAATTTCGCCCCCGAATAAATGCGTATCTGATCCGCCTTTTCGGCAGATGTGTTTCTGTCGCTTTTGAGTATCTCTTTTACTTTAAGCGTACCGCCCGTAATTTTTATGCAGGTAAGCCTGTTATGTTTGCTGTCCTCGGTGATCTTATAGACAATGCCACCGAACTCGTCGGGGTACACAGGCATAACAGTATAGCGTGACATACAGTCGAGGAACTGCGTTATACCGTCAAGCTTCAGCGCAGAGCCGAACATACACGGGAACACACAGCGGCGTTTTACTGCGTCGGCGATCTCGCTTTCCGAAAGCGAGCCGTTCTCACCGTAAATATCGAGGAGAGAATCGTCGCAGCAGGCTATATTTTCAAAGAGTTCTTCCGTATCGGAAAAATCGACGAACCCGTCGCCGAGCTTTGCGCAGAGGTGGGAGATGATCTCATCTTTCGGCGGAACGGTCATATCCATCTTGTTGACAAAGACAAAGCACGGGATATTATACTTTTTCAGGAGTTTCCACAGCGTATATGTATGACTCTGGACGCCGTCTGTACCGCTCACGACAAGCACAGCATAGTCGAGCACCTGCAGAGTTCTTTCGGTTTCCGCAGAGAAATCAACGTGACCAGGAGTATCAAGCAGAGTATAATGCGTACCGCCGTAATCAAATACTGCCTGCTTTGAAAAAATGGTGATGCCTCTCTGTCTTTCGAGCGCAAAATTATCCAGGAACGAATCCTTGCGGTCTACTCTGCCCTGCTTGTCTATACTGCCCGAGCAATAGAGTACCGCCTCCGAAAGAGTCGTTTTGCCCGAATCGACATGGGCGAGGATACCGATAACTATATTTTTCATTCAAGCTCCCTCCGAAATTATGATACGATGTTATTATAACACATTTTTTGTCGTATGTCACGCGGGCAGGTCGGCAAGCGCCGACGGGCATTACGCACACAAACTTTTTTATTATCAAAAATATAGCCTGCGTCTTACTGTAACTTTGCCGCGAGCTTTAAAGCAGGAAAATCAAAAACCAAGTACGCGTATTGTGAGCGGCCGGGAGCCGTCGGCGACGGGCAATTCGCACACACATTTTTTGATAATAAATACTAAAGCATGCGTCCTACTCTATATTATGACGCGAGAATATAAGTAAAGATAATACTGAATTACGTACGCGTAATACATGCAGGCGTACGCCTGCCGAACGCCCCCAAGGGCGTGACAGGCAGCAGAGCCGCTTTTTTTCTTTCTCGGGTGTGTGTGTGCCTTGGGGGCACACACACCTTGTTATATTGTTTATATTGTTATATTGTTTAGTTGTATCGGGTCTTTTGTCGGC
>CADBRK010000253.1 GCA_902797065.1 uncultured Ruminococcus sp. | reverse complement strand
TTGATCGGCAGCTCGAACAGCTCGTTCAGATGCGAAAGATAATAGCAGCTTGATTCCGTCATCTGCTCCGTATTCCACGGGCAGGACGGTATCGGAATACTTACGCTTGACATATGCAGCCCGAAAATCAGACCGCCCCATATCATCATAAACGAAAATGCGATCATCACAAGCCACCGAACTATCATAAAGGCAGCGGGCTTTTGCATCAAAGCCTTTCCCTTGGTTTTGCTTGTTCTGACATCCGAGAAGCGTGAGTAACGCTTATCCGTTTTCATCATTAGCCGTCTCAGCCAAACGCAAAGAACTATTCCGACCGCAGACAGCGCAATAATAATCAAAAGCGGCACGAGCGTTTTTAGATATTCTGCCGACATCAGCTTTTCAAGTCTTGTCTCGAAATCGTTGGTATCAAACACGTAAAACGGTAACAGCCATGCGAAATATGCAAGGGCTGCAAGAGCAATACATACTGCCGAAGTAATAATGATTCTTTTTCGTTTTTTCATGACGCAGCCCTCTCTTCCTTGACGTCATTTCCGTCGGTGCGGAATGATACCGATCGATTTATCTTATATAGGTTCTGCAGAAGCATTTCCGAGAACGCTTCCATACGGATACGAAGCTGTTCAACGTCCTGATACTGATAATCTGTTTCAAGCCGAAAAACGGGGATATTGTTCCCGGAGAGCAGTGACTCAAAGCGTTCGAGCTCGAAATCGTATTCTGTCTGACCTTTCAGGACATGATAAACAACGCCCTCTATATCGCCTTTTTTTATTAGCCATGAAACAAAATCGAACAGCAGATCATTCTTTACAAAAGCAGACGAAGCGTCATATTTATACCACGTCGCAGCAATATTGCAAATTATCTTGTCGCAGCTTCCGCGCATAGTTTTGCGATCATAGACGATGTGCGATTTAAGCGCCGCCGAATCTGCCGTATCAAGAATTTCAAGACCTATATCCTGCACAAGGAACGGTACTTTGTAGTTTGGAAATATCACAGGCGAGCCGAGGAGCATTACTCCGGTGAAATCATGCGACCGTTGGCAAGTTCCGTCCGATTTGCTCGTCAACCGAGCCGCTTCGTTAGTCAGCGCTTCGATATGCGCCGTCCAATCGTCTATTGATTCTGTAAAGTAATAGCTGTTCTGAACCATCTGCCTTGCGCCGCTCGTGATAATATCCGTTCTTCCTCGTGTAACGTCAAGAAAATTCAGAAGTGCGCGTCTTGCTTCCGACACACGTGTGAGCGCAGCTTTTATAGAGTGCTTTGTTATATGCGTACCCGTATGCTTTGCGATCGTATCGGTCATCGAGAGCATCTGCATCTGCCACTTTTTCTGCGCATGCACATCCGATCTGTCCGGCGGAATATCTATAGGGCAGATCTTTCGCCCTTCTTCTTTAAGTGCGAAAGCGATTTTCCTCATGCTGTCGCTTGTCAGCGGAACAATAAACAGAGACTCCGAAAAGTCCGCACCGTCCGGCTGATGGATATATCCCAGAACAGAACGGCTCACGGGGTCTGTATCTCTGGGAACAAGATCGTCCGACCACGAAACAGAGCCGAGACTGCCTCCGATAATAAAATACGGCTGTGCCCCTGCCGCTATAACAAGCTCCTCGGGAACTGATGTTCCGAGTATTACGACGGAGGGCTTTGCGTTTTTCTTCTGATCCTCACCGCACCAATGATACATTGTATTGAGAAAGTATTTCAGCCCCTTCAAGCCGCTGTTATCGCGCCATAAGCGGTTCAGAGTATCGCAGTATTCTTTTTTATACGCATTGGTTTTGTTATCTTTCATTTTACTCACCTCTGTGATTTGTTGATAATATCATATAACAAGTTTTCGGAATCAAGAGGGAATAAATTAGGAATCTGTGTGGAATTATTACTAGAAACGTAAGAATAGTTGATTTTGTATTGTCCTTGCTTTCCATCAATTCCATTTGCTGCTCCTCTTTCTGCTTGTAAATTTATCCGAAATACTCCCACCGACCTTTTACCGTCAAGGATTACGTTCCCTTGCTTCAGGTATATCCTCGGATTCGGATTATTCGGATATTGCTTACAGAGATTTGCACTGTATTCACATTAAGTCCTTCGGAGATTGGTGATTTCTCCTACTATGACCTCAGCTGACCCCCGTCCGTAAGCTTTTTTCGCACGTTTTCACGCCGGACGGGACTCTCGGGGTAAGGCACTAATCTTTCCATCCACAACCTCTTGATTTACTGCTTTGGTTTTACGTTTACCTTTCGGACTTCGGTCTGTTCAGCAACATTATTCACCATTTAGCCTTGTATCAAGTTTCTGTTCGTAGGCTCATGAGATTTGCTACACCGCTTCCTCCCCTGTTTGCATTACTGCAAACAGCTTGCGGTTCACTGCACTTGGCAGTAACTGCCCGTGAAAGGACTTTCACCTGCAAGATTAGTGTCATGGGCGACACACTAAGAAATCCCCCTCGGAGAGCCGAGAGGGAGAGGAGTCAAACATGAAGTTGTTCTTTTAATGCGTTTTGGAGTACCTGAGAGAAATTAATCCCCTCTTTGATCGCTAAATCGTTTAGCCACGACGGAATTGTAAGTGTTTTCTTGACTGCCTTTTCAAAATGCTTTTTTGCATATTCTTCTACATCGACGGTTACAAGATTGACAAAAGCACTTTCGTATTCGTCATACTCGGCATTAATGTCAATATCTTCTGTCTTTGGTGCAGTCGGTACTTCTTCCTTGTTTATTTTTGCGTC
>CADBRK010000252.1 GCA_902797065.1 uncultured Ruminococcus sp. | reverse complement strand
TTCCTGTTCCCATTTTTGACACGCTCCTTTTTATTTTACTATACTTCGGTTGTCTGGATTGTGTCAAGTTTTATTATACAGCATCAATGATTACGGTAAGCCTGTACAGACAGGTGACAGCACGAAGTCTTTTACATGTGTTATTGTATTGCTTGCTTCGATTGTAACTATAGCGTTTGTGTACCGTCGCAAGGAAAATGATTTCTGAGTAGACGAAAATGAAATGTTCCTGAAAGATATAATGATCTTGAAGAGACTATTGAATTTACTCAATCTTCTGACGTAATAAAACAATAACTCCCATGGCAATCAGACCATGGGAGTTATTCTCTATGACGGGAATGACACTAATCTTTCATGTATTAGGGAGACACTGATTAAATCGAATGCCGAAGTTGCGCCGTCAGTTTTTTTGTATATATCATTTATACAAGTATGATGAGGACTATTCCCGTAATCAGAATAGCAATTCCGACCACAAATTCCACCAGCCCGATGCGTTTTGCGTAATCCTCATTTTTCCGTCCTGCTTTGAAATTCGATTCAAAACCATTTATGAGATTATTCTTTTTCCGAAAGTATATAATATACCCGAACAGAATAAATGCCAATCCAAGTAAAATAGCAATTATTTTTTTAGTATAATTATTACTTACCTCCTGACATCCAAACCACAGCCACAACACCTCTACATCTAATATCGGACACTTAACTTTCCGAAAAAATCGGTTGATATGTTTCCAAAGGCTGTTTTTCGGACTGTTCTGAGCAATATTTTTTCTCTGCCAAACAGCCGAAAACAGCAGTAATACTGCACTCTTTCACACTATACCGTTAAGAGCTTGACATCAACACGACCACTTCTACATGCTGTGTCCTCGGAAACATATCCACAGGCGTAACATCTTCCGTGATATATCCTTTCTCGGTAAACAACGCAAGATCCCTTGCAAGCGTTTCGGGGTCGCACGATACATATACCACTCTTTTCGGCGACATGGTGCAGATAGCTTCGATCACCGTGCCGTCGCAGCCTTTTCTCGGAGGATCAATGATCACCACGTCCGGTCGTGTATTGTTCTTTGTAAGTTCTTTTGCGGCGAGCGATGCGTCCGCGCAGATAAATTCGGCATTCTGTATATTGTTTTTCAGTGCGTTTGCCTTTGCGTTTTCTATCGCCTGCGGTATTATCTCCACACCGAGCAGCTTTTTGACGTTGTACGCCATGGAAAGCCCGATAGTACCTGCGCCGCAGTACAGATCTATGAGAAATTCATTTCCCGAGAGCCGGGCATACTCTTTTGCTTTTGCATAAAGCTTCTCCGTCTGATCGTGGTTAATCTGATAAAAAGAGAGGGGAGATATGTCGAATGAAAGCCCGCACAGCGTGTCCGTAATGTGATCTTTGCCGTAGATCGTTACGCATTTCTTACCCATGATAACATTCGTGCGCTCTCTATTGATATTTAGTATAATGCTTTTGATTTTATCGGAGGACCCTGTAAGTTTTTTGATCAATTCATCTTGTTTGGGAATATCTCCGCCGTTTATGACAAGGCATACCATTATCTGATCTGTGCTTTTTGCCTGACGAATATAAATGTGCCTGATAAGACCTTTTCCGGTTGTCTCATTATAGACGGTAATTCTGTTTTTCTCTATCCATCTCTTTATTTCTGCGGTAATGCTGTCGAATTCTTCAGGGTGCAGCCTGCATTCGCTGCAGTCGATTATCCTGTGACTGTGATTTCCGAAAAATCCGGTGACGATCTTTCCTTCTTTATCCTGCCCTACGGGTATCTGTGATTTGTTCCTGTAGTGATCCGGATCGTCACAGCCGATTATGGGGTTCATCATAAATCCGTTGAGTTTGCCTATTCTTGTAAGCGCGTCATATACACGCTGCTGTTTGAACTTTAGTTCTTCGCTGTATGATATGTGACGGAATACACAACCGCCGCATTTTGTATAACAAACACAGTCGGGTTGGGTACGCATAGGGGAGGGCGTGACGACGGATTCTGTCTTTGCAAAAGCATAATTCTTCTTTACTTTGAGAATATGCGCATTTATCGTGTCACCCGGTGCGGTCAGCGGACAAAACACCGCCATACCATCGATATGCCCGATACCGCTTCCCTGACCTGTCATATCGGTTATTTCAAGAGGGACTATGTCATTCTTCTTTAATTCCAAAAAATCACCTGCTTTTTCTTTCTGAATTCATTCTGAATTCATTCTATCATGTTTTAACGGTCAAATCAACAAAAAATTCTTTTGAAACTATAATTAATAGATTAATATTTATGTTGATATTTTTTGGTTTTTGATATATAATGTTTAGTAGACTCAAAAACAAAGGCAGATACGCCGGGTATTATTTGAATAGTAAGCTGAAACAGAGGTGCTTTTCTTGTACGCAGATAAATTTTGTGATAAATCATACGACAGTATACTTGACAGGATCAAAAGAATACACTTTGTAGGAATAGGCGGCTCGGGGATGTGTCCCCTTGCTGAGATTATGATCTCCGAGGGATTTGAGGTCAGCGGTTCGGATATGAACGACGGCGATACTCTCCGCAGGATAATAAGCTACGGTATTCCCGTGTATATGGGGCATGATGCCAAGAATGTCGAGGGCGCTGAGCTTGTTGTATATACCGCAGCGGTAAAGCCCGACAATATCGAACTTGTTACGGCAAAGCAGAAAGGCATACCCGCTATTGAGCGTTCGGTGATGCTCGGTATCGTTACAAGAAGATATAAACGTTCGATCGCCGTTTCGGGTACACACGGAAAAACCACCACGACGGCTATGATCTCTCAGATCATGATAGGCAGCGGAAAAGACCCGACTGCTATCATCGGCGGTACGCTTCCTTCTGTCGGCGGGAACAGTTATGTCGGAAAATCTGATATTATCGTTTGCGAAGCGTGCGAGTATGTCGACTCATTCCTGCAGATAACCCCGGCTATCGCAGTTGTACTCAATGTCGATGCCGATCATCTCGATTATTTCGAGAATATGGATAATATTAAAAAATCATTCAGAAAGTTTATTGCGCAGACTTCCAAAGCAGTTGTTGTCAACGGTGACGACGCAAATGCGCTTGATTGTGTGAATGATACCGATCTTGAGGTGCTTACTTTCGGTTTCGGAGAAAACAATAAATACCGTGCTGTTCTCACGTCTCCCGAAGATACGGTATACGACGCATTTGATTTCTATTGCGGCGATGAGAAGCTTTGCAATATTGCGTTGTCCGTACCCGGCAAGCATAATGTATATAACGCACTTGCAGCTGCTTCCGCGGCGCATTATGCGGGAGTGTCGCCGGAGAATATCAGCGAAAATCTGCATAAGTTTACAGGCGTTCACAGAAGATTCGAGGTTCTCGGCACTCACGGCGGAATCACGGTTGCCGATGATTTTGCGCATCATCCGACGGAGATCACTGCAGCGCTCACGGCGGCAATGAAAATGGGCTTCCGCAAAGTCTGGAATGTGTTCCAGCCGCATACATATTCACGTACGGCTATGCTGCTTGACGATTTTGCAAAAGCATTGTCGATAGTTGACGAGGCTGTGATCCTGGAAATACTCCCCGTAAGAGAAAAGAATACCTATAACATCTATAATACCGATCTCGGGGCAAAGGTTCCCGGTTCAAAGTGTATAGACACATTTGAAGATGCCGCAAAGTATGTTTGCGATAATGCAAAAGAGGGTGACCTCATTCTTACAATGGGCGGCGGAAATGTCTATATGTGCGCCAATATGATAAATGATATGCTCAAAGCGAAATTCGATAAATAATTTACGTGATACTCTTCCGAAACAAGGGAGAGTATTTTTTGTTTGATTTTTTTTATAAAATTTGTTGTTTTATTTATGTGTTTGTGTTATTATATAATTGTTTGTGTAAGAAATTGAATACAAAATCTGTTTTTTGATTTTTTTAACGTTCTGTTACAAAATGCTCTGTCGGTACGAATGTATAATAGAGTGTTTTCAGACTTTATGAAAGAGGTTAGTGTAATTATGGCAAAAGAAAAGAATAAAACCGAAGGCGGTCTGTTCAAAAAACTGTTTATCGAAGAAACAAGCAATACCTTTATCCAGTTTTTCAGGAGTCTCTTTGTAGGCGGCGCTGCAACGGTTGTTGACTTTGTTGTTCTTATCATATGCAGAGAGCTGTTTCACATGCCCGAATCTGTCGGTGCGGCAGTGGGGTTTGTGTTTGGTGTTACTGTAAACTACATAATATCAACATTATGGGTGTTCGCAAAAGCTAAGGTTGAAAACCGTACAAAGGATTTTATTTTCTTTGTGATCATAGGTATAATCGGCGCTTTGCTTACCGAACTTATCATGGCGCCGTTCTCGGTGGACGGAATATTCGGAGAGGGATTCTTTGTAACTCATCAGACATTCGGCTCTCTTATTCCTGTGGATAAGTATTATATCCCCGGTAAGATTATAGCCGTAGTGCTGGTTTATATATGGAATTTCTGTGCCAGAAAATTTATACTTTACAGAAACTGCGAAGAAGAATGATTTTGAATTAGGAGTATGCCGTAATGAAAAAAATAGTAATAATCGGTGCGGGTCCTGCGGGTCTTACCACAGCATATGAGCTGCTGAAGGACGGCAAGGGCGAGTATCAGGTTGAAATACTGGAAGAAACACAAGCCATAGGCGGAATATCTCAAACTGTAAAATACAACGGAAACAGAATGGACATAGGCGGACACCGCTTTTTCTCCAAGGATGATTCCGTTATGCAGTGGTGGAAGAACATGATGCCGATCCAGGGCGTCAACAGCTTTGACGACGAAAAGCTTGGCAGAGAAAAGCCGCTTGAAGCGGGGGGACCCAACCCGAACAAAGAAGACAGGGTAATGCTTATCAGACGCCGCATCTCGAGGATCTATTTTAACAGGCATTTCTTTGATTATCCTATTTCGATGAAGTGGGATACTATAAAGGGCATGGGATTCGGGACGACTATGGTTGCGGGTTTCAGCTATCTGAAAGCGTGTATCTTCAAGAAGCCCGAAACAAGTCTCGGAAATTTCTATATCAACAGATTCGGCAAGAAGCTGTACAGCATGTTCTTTGAAGGATACACCGAAAAGCTTTGGGGACGTCACCCGAGCGAAATATCTGCCGATTGGGGCGCACAGCGTGTAAAAGGTCTGTCGATCAGAGCCGTAATCAAGGATATGTTCAAAAAAGCTTTCGGAGGCAAAAAGAACAACAAAGAAGTCGAGACTTCGCTGATAGAGGAATTCTGGTACCCGAAATACGGTCCCGGTCAGCTGTGGGAGACTGTTGCTGCGGAGATCGAGAAGCTTGGCGGTACAATAAAAAAAGGATATTCCGTAAAGAATATTGTTATCAACAAGAATAAGGTTACGCAGGTAGTCTGTGAGACAGATAACGGAAGCGTCACAGTTGAGGGAGACATCTTTGTATCATCTATGCCGGTTAAGGATCTTTTTATCGGCATGACAGGCGATAAGCCGTCCGATGATATAGTAGCTATTGCAAAGGGTTTGCCATACAGAGATTTTGTGACAGTAGGACTGCTTGTCGATAAGCTTAATCTCAAAAACGAAACGGACATCAAGACGCTGAATAATATTGTTCCCGACTGCTGGATATACGTTCAGGATACCAATGTTAAGCTCGGACGTATCCAGGTGTTCAACAACTGGAGCCCGTATCTTGTTGACGATCCCGAAAAGCACGTATGGATCGGTCTGGAATACTTCTGCGAAGAGGGTGACAGCTTCTGGAACATGACAGACGAGGAGTGCATAAAGTTCGCCGCAAAAGAGCTTGAAACAATGGGTGTTATCACGACCGATCAGGTCATTGACGCTCATCGCAAACGTATTAAGAAAGCTTATCCCGCATATTTTGATACTTATGCCCAGATGGATCAACTTATATCTCAGCTTAATATGTACCCGAATCTCTTCTGCGTAGGCAGAAACGGTCAGCATAGATATAATAATATGGATCATTCCATGGTGACTGCGTTCAGAGCTGCGGAGTGTATAAAATCGGGTTCGACGGACAAGCGCAGTATCTGGAATGTCAATACCGAAAAATCATATCACGAGACTAAAGAAGAAAATAAGGATTGATCATATATGAGTAAAATATCTACGAACCTCGGCAAGACCAAACCGCAGAATACTTTTGTAAAGCGGGAAACCGATTTTGAACCCGGGCTTGTTAAAAAATGCCTGGCGGCTTTTGCGATACTATGCGTTCTCTGTACGATGATCTTTGATAAGACGCAGGCATATAACGGAACACCTCTTGTAATAACGGCTATGCTTGTACTGATCGGAACAGCGGTTTATCTGAAGATCAACGACAAGCTTACGTGGCAGAATGTTATTCTTCTGATTTTGGCGGCAGGCTTTGTTCTGCGATTGAATTACTGCTTGTATACAGTTGTCAGTGCTACGATCCGCCACCGTCAGCATGATATTTTCGACTTCGG
Organism: uncultured Ruminococcus sp.; assembly: GCA_902797065.1. GTDB lineage: Bacteria > Bacillota > Clostridia > Oscillospirales > Acutalibacteraceae > RUG592. The sequence goes on along the minus strand of CADBRK010000252.1, from coordinate 2,327 downwards.
TTCGGGAACCGGTCATTCCGGCTATATTGAGTTTTTCTATGAGAACGGCTTTAAGCTGCCCGATTTCAACCCTACGTCAAAGGCGCAGTTTTATCATCCTCCGCTCCATCACTTCCTGGCGGCTCTCTGGATGAGAATTCTGACTACATTCGGCGCTTCGTATGACAGGGCTATCGGAAGCATTCAGTTTCTCACATTGTTCTACTCGTGCTGCGTAATGCTCATATCCGAGAGGATACTTGATTTATTGAACATAATCAAAAAGCCGAAGGCAATCGCGCTTGCAATAATAGCTTTTCATCCGAGTTCAATACTTATAGCCGGCAGTATCAATAACGACGGGCTTGCGTTCTTGTTTATGATGCTTGCTTTTTATGCTGCCATAAGATGGTATAAAGACCCGACAACAAAGAACATTCTGCTGATAGCATTATCGATAGGTGCAGGCATGTCTACGAAGCTTTCGGTAGTATTGGTTGCTCCGCCGATCGCTCTTCTTTTCCTGATCAAGCTTATCAAGGAGAAGAAAAAAATGGCGGAAAATATCAGGCAGTACTGCATATTCGGCTGTGTGTGTCTGCCGCTCGGATTGTGGTATTCTATAAGGAACTTTATTAAGTTTGAAGTTCCGTTTAATTACGTTATGAAGCTTTCCGAGACATCGGATCAGTATGTCGGTTTCCATACTGCATACGAAAGACTGTTCGATATGTCATACCATCCGTTTGAGAATACATTCCTCAACAGAGTTCATACGGGAGCCGAGTATTTTGAGTATAACCCGTTTGTATCTCTTATTAAGACATCGCTGTTCGGTGAATACAAATACGAAAATGTTCCCGGGGGAGTATGCAGACTTCTTCTTATTGTAAATATTCTTCTTATTGCACTTTCAATTGTTGCAATGGTTTACTGCTGCATAACAAAGAGTAAGTGCCTTGACAGAGATATGAAGATTTATATCGTTTCGTATCATTTGTTGTTATTCATAAACTTTATTGTATTCTCGTTCCAGTATCCGCACAACTGTTCCATGGATTTCCGCTATATTCTTCCTACGATGATTACAGGTGCGCTGTTTGTCGGATTGTTCCCGCAGCAGATCAAGGAAAACACAAAGAAGAAGGATACTGCGGTTGTTAATGCTGTAAACTACGGAACAATAGCTCTTGTTTCTGTATTTTGTTTGTTATCTGCTATTGTTTATGTATATCTTGGTACCAAGAAGTAATAATTCGGGATCCGCAGTATGAACTCTGCGGGTCCTTTTTCTAAGAGATCAAATACCCGTAACGCAGCATGGAATAAAGTAATCAAAGTTGTAATATTTAAGCTTTGGGTGAAGTATTGTTTTATTTTTTGTTGTGTGATATAATAAAATAGTATAGGCATTTTTGTAACGTTTAGCGGAATTAATGATAATAATATTCATAAAAACAGAGGTAGGATAATATGAGCAAGGAAAACGCAAAAAGAAGGCTTAGTGAAGAAGAAATACGCCGTTTCAGAGAAAAAAGAGAGATGTGCTTTGCAATACTTTTTGAGATGACATTTTCGGATGATTCTATTGAGGAAATATTAGATAGATCAAAGCAATCGAGAGTCATCGTAGATATATATTCCGATAATGCAAAATCAAAGACAGACGACAATAATATCGAGCCATCGGATAAGGAAGATGAAGGCTTTTTACCCGAATCGGATCCGTTTTTTATGAAGATGCTAAATGCATTTATCGAGAATAAAGACGAAGTTGACGATACAATTAAGAAGTATATCAAAGGTTGGACGATAGACCGCTTGTCAAGGGTCACGCTCAGTGTTCTGCGTTTTGCCGTAACTGAACTGAAATACGGCAGCACATCAGAAAAAGTCGTTATAAACGAAGCGGTAGAATTATCGAAAAAATACTCGACTCCTCAGGATGCACGGTTTGTAAACGGTGTACTCGGTTCGGTTGTTAAGGATATGGCAGAATAACATGAAAAGCAAGGAATGTACTCTCGGAATAGACACAAGCAATTACACAACGTCCGCCGCCCTCTATTGTTACAGCGAAAAAAAGCTGTACCATAAACGCAGACTTCTTCCCGTATCAGAGGGCAAATGCGGTCTGCGCCAGAGTGACGCAGTTTTTCATCACACGCAGCAGCTTCACGAGATCATCGGCGAGCTGTATGATGATCTTGATTTTGAGCCGGACATCACTGCGATCGGTGTTTCGTCACGCCCGCGTGATGCAGCGGATTCATATATGCCGTGCTTTACGGTAGGAATAAATGCTGCAAATATACTGGGTACAATGCTTGGCGTACCCGTGTATAATT
>CADBRK010000251.1 GCA_902797065.1 uncultured Ruminococcus sp. | reverse complement strand
TGTTACGGTACACTGTCCGCTCAACGAACAGTCGAAGCACATGTTCAACAAAGAGATGTTTGAGAAATTCAAGCAAGGCGCATTCTTGGTGAACACCTCACGAGGCGGCACTGTTGACGAGTACGCGCTCAGATATGCTCTCGACAGCGGTATACTTTCGGGCGCGGCGGTTGATGTTCTCGACATAGAACCGATGTCGGAGAACTGCCCGCTGATCGGCGCAAAGAACCTGATAATCACGCCGCATTCCGCATGGGCAGCCGCTCAGACGAGAGAACGTCTTGTAGAGATCGTGTACAATAATCTCAAAGCATTCCTGGAAGGCAAGAAAATTAATTGCGTTGTGTGACATACTCACGCTGCCTGCGCAAACGCTCGTTGGGTTAAAGCACATGATTCCAACACTCCCCAAGAACAATGTTTTATTTTGGATTCATGTAAAAAGTCCCGATTCTATGCGGGTCTATCCAATATTTTCCATTTTCAGTTTTCAATTTCCCATTAACCCGCTCTTTCCAAACTAAAAAAATAATCACGCATTACGAATTCTATCAAAGCCCCCTCTCTTTCAGCCCCTGAACTATCCTGACATAAACCTCTCTCACATCAAACTTTGGAATATCCTCTCTGAGCAGATCTATCATATCTCCGTGAGAGATTCCGCGCTTGGTGCAGGGTTCGAGAAGCTGAAAGCTTTCTCCCCACTTCATGGAGTCCACATCGACAAGACCGTCGTTCATCGGCGAAGAATACTTCTTTACAAGCCCGTATGAGAACCGCAGTATATACTTTGCGCCTTTTTTGTTCCTCATTTCCGACCCTATACTCTGATACAGTATTCCTTCCTTGTCGTGTACCTCTTCGTTGAACAATAAGCACTTCTCCCGTGTTAGATCCCATACAGCGGAGAGGAAATCGGGCGATTCGTCGCCCAGCCGTTTAAGAGTACCGTTATAATTGAAAGCGACAAAATTCTTTACAAACGACGGCAGCTTCCCGAGAAGATGATCCGCAAAGGCGCACCCCCTGTGCGGTGTGTTTACGGTAGTGAGTGACGCAACATATTTATCCGCTCCGAGCATGGATATAGCGTATCTCGAATCAAGTCCGCCCTTTGAATGTGCGATAATATTCACCTTTTCGCAGCCTGTCTCTTTGGTGATCTGCTTTATCCTTTCAAAAAGTTCTTCCGCGCTGTCTTTGATACTCGAAGCGGACTGCTGATTGCCGTAATATACGTCTGCGCCGTTGCGTATAAGCTCTCCGGGTATCCTGCCCCAGTAGTTGAGGTATTTAGTATCTCGGAAAAACACGCCGTGTACCATAAGTATCGGGTATTTTGTTTTGCATATCTCGTTTTCTTTTCTGATGTCGAAAAGCTCGTTGCGCTGCGTTTCAAGCTCATATTCTCTGTTTGCGATCACGCACGCCTTTATTATGACGAATATATTTACGACGGGTATCCACCACATAAAGAACAAAACAAACTTGGTGATGATCCCGATCCTTGCGCTTGACACGATCAGCCTGAGAACAGACACCACCATAACGGTGGCACCCGTAACCAGTCTCATGATCGAAAATATGATTATTCCCCATATCGGCATATGCCCGAAACGCACCATTATAAAAAGAAAAGGTATCTCGAAAGCTATGCTCCACGCATACGCCGACAGCAGTTCCAGCGAATAATAAATACTTTTGAGACGATCGCTGCTGTTGTTTATGATAGCAGGCTGAATAACAAGCCATACGAAATACGCCATCAATAATATACCCAACATAAATACAACTGAATTTACATAAAGCTCGGCGTAACATATGCACACCGCAATAAGCGCCAGACCCTTGGCCGCTCTTTTTAAATGCTTCATTACGACATCCCTCCACATTATTCATTATAATATTTCATATAACGAATATCAATGCTTTTAATGAAATTTTAATTTTCCTTATCCACGGAAAGGATTCAGATATATGGAAAGACTCGATAAAATTCTCTCGACACAGGGCATATGCTCGCGCAAAGACGCCCGAAAGCTTGCCTCGGACAAAAAAATCACCGTCAACGGAGAGCCGGTACGAAAAACCGACATAAAGATCGACCCCGAGAATGATATAATTGAGATCGGCGGCAAGCGTATAGAGTATAAAAAATACGTCTATATCATGATGAACAAGCCCGAAGGCGTACTCAGCGCATCCAATGACCGCAATGCAGAAACCGTCATCGACCTTCTGCCCGAAGAATACAGGCGGCCGGGGCTTTTCCCCGCTGGGCGGCTCGACCGTGACACTACCGGGCTGCTGATAATCACCGACGATGGCGACTTCGCTCATCGCATGCTGTCCCCGAAAAAGCACGTGACAAAGCTGTATAAAGCACTTCTCGACGCGCCTGTCACCGAAAGAGATATTACGGTTATCGAAAGCGGCATCACGCTCAAAGACGGCACCGTGTACAGACCCGGGAGAATTACGGAAAACAGCGGCAATACCGTAAAAATAGAGATAACCGAGGGCAAGTTCCACGAGGTAAAAAATATGTTCGCATATGTCGGAAAAACTGTGGAAAAGCTCGAAAGACTGCGCATCGGAGGGCTGGTTCTTGACGAAAATCTGAAAAGGGGCGAATGCAGATATTTGACCGATTTTGAAATTCTGTCAATATTTAATAGTGATATTAACTAAAAAAAATATCCGATTTTATACTTTTGGAGATATTACATAAAGTATTCAATAAATCTTTAGTGAAAAAATTAATGGTAAAATCTCAGAAAATCTGTTATATTATATAGTGTAATTGAAAGTTGGTTTGCCCTACGGTTTACCGTTGGCAATATATAGGAGGTTTATTTATATGGCAAATGTATCTTTACAGCACATTTACAAAATTTACGACGGCGGCGTTGTTGCCGTTACCGACTTCAACCTTGAAATCGCTGATAAGGAATTTATTATTCTCGTTGGTCCTTCAGGCTGTGGTAAGTCGACAACCCTTCGTATGATCGCAGGTCTCGAAGATATCAGTAAGGGTGAACTTTACATCGGCGACGTTCTCTGTAACGACGTTGCACCTAAGGACAGAGATATTGCCATGGTTTTCCAGAACTATGCTCTTTATCCTCATATGACAGTTTATGATAACATGTGCTTCGGCCTTAAGCTCAGAAAGACTCCTCAGGACGAAATGAAGAGAAGAGTTGAAGAGGCTGCAAGAATTCTCGGTATCGACCATCTCCTCGAGCGTAAGCCGAAGGCTCTCTCCGGTGGTCAGAGACAGCGTGTTGCTTTGGGTCGTGCTATCGTTCGTGATCCTAAGGTATTCCT
>CADBRK010000250.1 GCA_902797065.1 uncultured Ruminococcus sp. | reverse complement strand
GTCCTGCCCGTGGAATACGGAGCAGATGACGGAATCAAGCTGCTATTATCTTTCGCATCTGAACGAGCTGTTCGAGCTGCCGATCAAAAGCATTTTGATATTTATGGGAAGTACTATAGGCTTTACGCTCCTTCTCGGACGCGCGATATGCGGCTTTCTTTGCCCGATGGGGCTTATACAGGATATTATGGATAAGATACGCCAAAAGACAAAAGTCGAAGGCATAGCAATGAACGAGAAGATGTACGGCGCGCTCACTCCGATAAAATGGTGCATGGTGCTGATATTCGTGGGGCTGTGCTTTGCGGGCGGCAACTTCTGTAATTTCTGCCCGGCTGTCGCAGTATCGCCGATACTTGCCGGAATAAGCACAAGCCTTTACGTCAGCGGATTTCTGATGATACTTGTGCTGATGGGCGGGTTCTTCAAGCGCAGATTATTCTGTACTGTCTGTCCGCTTGGCTATCTGATGGGGCTGTTCCATAAAATATCCCTGTTTCGTATCAAGAAGGACTGTCAGGCGTGTACCGAATGCGGCGCGTGCTATGAGGCGTGTCCGATGGGCATTAAAATTATATATACGGAACGCGGCAAGGCCGACGTGACAGACGCAAACTGCATCATGTGCGGCGAGTGCGTAAGGTGCTGCCCGGAGAATAATGCACTCTCCGTGACATTTGCGGGAGCGAAGATATACACATCATCAAGAGAAAAGATAATGTCAGGTTACAAGCGAGGTGGAAAGCATTATGACAGCAAATAAAGCCGCAGCGCTCAAAGAGCGTCATGATCAACGATTTATCAATAAAGAAACGCAGACCTCGGCGAAATATCTGCGCCGCCTTGAAGAACTGACGGGCGCACCCGAGGGTATGGAAGCATTTTACGATACGCTCAAAAGGATATATGTCGATATGCAAAACGCTGATGCCGAACCGGGACAAAAGACGATCGGCACATACTGCGTCATGGTGCCGCAGGAGCTTGTTTACGCTTCAGGGGCAATGCCGGTAAAGCTGTGCAGCGGAAACTACACGGCATTTTCTGTAGGCGACGATATAACGCCGAGAGACGCCTGCCCGCTCGTCAAAGCCGTTGCCGGTTTCAAACAGACAGGACTTATGCCGCTGTATGAAAACTGTTCGATGATGGTCGTTCCGATTACCTGCGACTGCAAAAAGAAGATCACCGGTATGCTGTCGGGTTCATGCGATCTAATGACCATGCACATACCCGCCATGCGAGATGACGACGATATCGACAATTATACAGATCAGCTTTATGAGCTTATGGCAAGGCTTGAAGACGTCACGGGCAACAGGATCACATACGATACGCTGTCGGAGGGCTTTCGCAAGGTGGGGTACGCGCAATATGAATTGTCGGAATTTATTCGCCTGAAGAAAGAAACTCCGTATCTGATACGCGGCAGCCATGCTATGGCGATACTGAATTCATCATCATATATGGACGCCGAAAAGTGGGGCAAAGCGCTTCATCGGGTAAACAGATCACTAAAGAAGAGGTCAAAGCAGGGACAGACGGTCACATCAAAGAAGCTGCCGAGAATACTTCTCACAGGCTCTCCGACAGTGTTCCCGAATATGAAAATACCGCTGCTTATCGAGGAAATGGGCGGCATTGTTGCAGGAGACGAAACCTGTATGGGTGAGCGCGGAATGTGGGACCCGGCGGTCATTACCGACGACAGCTTTGACGGCATGATGCGCGCACTGGCAAACCGTGCACTCCGCCCATGTCCCTGCCCGACCTTTGCCGACAACAGTCAGAGAATTTTTCGGCTGAAACAGCTCATCAAGGACAACGAGATACAGGGCGTTATATACCACGTTCTGCGCGGCTGTTTAGTCTATGATTTTGAGTACAAGCGAATTGAGGAAGAACTCGGCAAGCTCGGTATCCCGGTAATTCGGCTCGAAAGCGATTACAACGAGGAAGACGTCGAGCAGCTGAGGATACGCATAGAGGCGTTTATCGAGCTTATAAAGCTCAGACAGGCGCCGGAGAAACGCACAGCGGTGCGCAAAAGCTTTTGAGGAGGTATGATCATGGGAGAATATTACATCGGTCTTGACGGCGGCTCAACGTATCTCAAAGCCGCATTGATAGGAAACGGGCGTGTTATCGACACTATGGTACGCAATACAGGCATAGACAACGACGGAACCGCACGCAAGCTTGCAGGCGAATTGTGCAGGAGAAATTCGCTCACTCCGTCGGATATAGGTTATATCATGGCAACAGGCTACAGCCGCAAAGTGTTGGAGGTGGCAGACGACGATATTTCCGAGATTACGGCTCACGCTTACGGTGTGAGACTTACGGCTCCGCAGGAGTACCGCCCGGGAATGATAATCGACATCGGCGGTCAGGACTCAAAAATAATTTATCTCGATCACGGCTATAACGTCAAGAATTTCAGCATGAACGACAAATGCGCCGCCGGCACGGGAAAGTTTATGGAGGTTATCGCTCAGATACTTGAAACTACGATAGATAATGTAGGACCGCTTTCTCTTGAAGCGACAAATCCGTGCGACATAAACAGCACCTGCGTTGTATTTGCGCAGTCGGAGGTCATTTCTCTTGTCGCAAGAAAATACGACCGACGCGATATTTTAGCCGGTATGCACCTGTCTATGGCAAGGCGAATAATCAAGATGATGAAGAAGTCGGAAAAGGGCGGCGATATTCTCATGACGGGCGGCGGTGCGCTGAATGTCGGGCTGCACCGTGCGTTTGAAGAGGAGCTTATGAAGGACGTGTATGTCGCATCTTATCCGCAATTCAACGGCGCAATAGGCGCGGCTTTGATCGCAAGTGAAAGGGCGGCGCGGTGAGTCGCCGCTGACAGTAACTTCCAACACAAAAAAGAGGGTGACAAAATGGGATTCACATTATTATTTGAAAGTATGACCGCTGCGGCAAGCGTCGGAATGGGCTGCGGAACGTGCTGCGGCTCGGGGATCAGCGCCGCGCTGTACGGCTATCTTACAACTCATGTAAGAAATATAGAGCAGTCGCTCAGAGCGTTTCTTGATTTCTTTCTCGGTAAATTCCTTGCGGTGATCGCGCTGTGCTGTACCGCGTCGATCGTCGGCGGAAATATTATAGACGAATCGGGAAAAGTGCTCGGAATCAGAACGGCTGTGATAGTCGATGCCGTGATGATTGCAATGGGCGTGTGGCTGCTTGTCGGCTGGATAAAGGAACGCCGAGGCAGCAAGGGCTGCAAAAGCTGCGGTCACTGTGGTTCGAACGAACCAAAAACAAGTGACACAAAAAATGTAAGCCATGCCGCGCTTATCAGTATGGGCGTAGGTTACGGAATATCTCCCTGCGCGCCGCTTATTTTCATGACAGGCTATGCCGCAACGCTGCCGTTAGGCTTCGCGGCTCTGCTCGGCGCGGTTTTCGCAGCGGCAAGCACGTTGTCGCCGATACTGTTTATGCTTCTGATATCGGGTGTTCTCGCAGGCAAAATGTACAAGGAAATTCCGCAGTATCTGGCATGGTTCAGGTTGGCGTGCTATATAGCGCTGATCGTCATGTTTGCGGTCGGATTACTGAAAGAGGTGAATGTATTATGAGAAGAAAAAGCGTTACGGCATTGACGATAATCTATCTGGCGCTTTGCGTAAGCTACGGCGCGGCAGCCGGCGGATTTATTTCAAATACCGGTGACGATATTGAGATCGTACAAACTTCGACCGATATGGATACATCAACATATAAGGACACAGTATCGTATATATTCAACAGTTCATCGATTGATCCGCAAAGCGATACATCATCAAAACCGGAAGAAAGCTCCGGGAGATCGCATGATACATCGACAAGCGAATCATCGGAAACTTCATCAGCATCTGAAACCGAAAGTGAAAAAGAAGAATCATCACCCGACTCCGAACCCGAGGAAACCGGCAAAGAAGAGGAATTATACGAAGAAACCGAGCCTGAAACTGAAGTGATCGAGGAAGACCGGGAATCTCCCGCTGAACAATATGTTGAGGAAGAACAGGAAGAAAGCAGTGAGGACGAATACATCGAGGAACAGATCGAGCCGGAGCCTGATGTACCGACGCTTGAGGATTATCTCCGTAATCTTCGCTGCAGCGGCTGCCGACACAACTGTTCTCTGCTGTCGCCGCGCTGTATGAACGGCGCAAGAAAGGCAAGCAATGCGGAGAGTGAGTACTATCAGATGTACGGTCAATACTAAAAAATCCCGTCAGCTGTGGGAGTGATCCAAGCTGACGGGATTATTTTTTTATTTTGGAAACAGCAAATAAAATGTGCTGCCATTTCCATTTTCGCTGTATACACCGTACGGTGCCTGTGCATTACCGCTATTTGTTTTACGATTTCAAGCCGAGACCGGACGCGCCTTTGTGATCGCGCTGGCGGGACGTGAAATGCTTTTTCCGGATATGCGGCAGTATATCCTCGTCGATACCGTCGCCGCTGTTCCGGATCAAGTAAACATTGACCGTTTTATCTTCTCCGGTATGACCCTGAGTTTAATGGATTTTTTATTTTTTTCAAATATATAACAAACGTCGGTGGTGGGTTAAAATACCCCGCCGACGCCCGTCGGGGACGGCTCCCAGCCGCAGGAGCTAAAGCTCCGCGACGTTTGTTGACATCGTTGCTCGCTCCGATCAAGCGAGCTTGTTGGAGCTTAGCTCCTCGTTTAAATAATGTCTACTGAATAATAGCCAATCTATATTTGCTCATAAAAAGCAACAATAGCTCCATCCTGAGTTTCTCGATCTTTCTCAGGT